>DAIUFO010000009.1:15734-26604 GCA_036844545.1 Chloroflexota bacterium | reverse complement strand
GGACCGACTCCGGCCAGATCGTCATCGACAACCGCATCGTGTCCTCCCACCAACCGTCGATCTTCGTGCCGCCCCATAAGCGCGACATCGGCATGGTGTTCCAGAGCTACGCCATCTGGCCGCACATGACGGTGTTCGAAAACGTCGCCTTCCCGCTGCGCGTCAGCAAGCAGCGAGTTGGACGCTCCGAGATCACGCGGCGTGTCGAGGAGGCCCTGGCGCTGGTCGAGCTGGCTGGCTACGGCGGCCGTATGGCCACCCAACTGTCCGGCGGGCAGCAGCAGCGCCTGGCCCTGGCCCGGGCCCTCGTGCGCGAGCCTAAGCTGCTGCTGCTGGACGAGCCCCTGTCGAACCTCGACGCCAAGCTGCGCGAGCACATGCGCGCCGAGCTGCGGGACATCCAGCGCCGGCTGGGCGTGACCACCATCTACGTCACTCACGACCAGATCGAGGCGCTGGCCATGAGCAACCGCATCGCGTTGATGAGCGATGGCCACATCGTGCAGGAAGGGCGGCCGCGCGAGCTCTACCAACGGCCGGCGACGGAGTTTGTGGCGAGCTTCCTGGGCAGCACTAACCTGCTAGAGGCGGAGGTGCTGGAGCAGTCCGACTCGATGTGGCTGTTGCGCACGCCGGCCGGCCAGATCAAAGCAGCCTGCCCGCACGGCGTGCAGCCCGGCAGCAAAGTCACCGTCAGCGTCCGGCCCGAAAACCTGACCATCCACCCGCACGAGCCCTCGGCCGGCAACGTCCTCCCCGGCGAAGTAGAGATGTTCATGTTCCTGGGCGAAATGGCCGAGTGTCGCGTCAAAGTCGGCGGCAGCACCCTGCGGACGCGCCAGCATCCAAATGTTTCGTTCGGTCACGGCGAGCACGTTTATGTGGAGCTTCCGTACGAATATTGCACGGTCATTTCTGACGAGCACGGGGTCGCGGCGCCGGAATACAGGGAAGAAGCCGTCTCCGCCTAGTCCTCAGTTTGAGCCGCCGCCACTTGACGGCGGCTTCTTTTTGCCTGATAATGACTATGAGTCATAACATGACGATTAATTACACGCCCGACCGCCAGTCGAGTTTCAAAGAGCGCGTCAAACTGGAACGCGAGCAGGAGATCCTGCAGGCCGCGCGAGACGTCTTCTCAGAGCGCGGCTTCGAGAAAGCCAGCATCGACGACATCGCCGAGCGGGTTGGCATCGGCAAGGGCACGGTGTACCTGCACTTCCCCAGCAAGGAGGAGCTGCTGCTCGCGCTGATGCGCCAATCGTGCTTGCGGCTGGTCGAGATGTGCCGTTCGGCGGCCACCGGGCAGCCGACCACCCCCGGCAAGCTGCGGTGCATCATCCAGGCCCTCGTGGACCATCGCTATGCCAACGAGCGCTGGGTCGGCATTGTCGCCAACGAGCTGCCCGTGTTCATCGGGTACAAGCAGAAACTGGGCGCGAGCAGCGAGCTGAGAGCCTTCATTGCCCAGGTGTTGGAGGAGGGCCAAGGTGAAGGTGCTGTCGACCGGCGAGTGAGCCCGGCCATGGCCGCGTCGACGCTCCTGTACCTCATCTTCGCAGCTCCATCTGCTGACGGCGGCGAGGCCATGCCCAAGCAGGCGCTCATCGATGCTGCCAGCCAGCTGTATTTCCATGGCATCACCAAGGAGGTGGTCAAGTGACAATCCCCGCGAAATCCGCGGCCCTGTTGGGCACGCTGCTGCTGCTCACCGCCTGCGGCGTTCCGAGCGACTCGGTCCCCGGCACTGCCACCGTGCAAAAAGGAAATCTGACCCAAACGGCAAGTGCCGCTGGCACGACTGTGGCCGCCCGGCAGAGCAAGCTCAGCTTCAGCATCGCCGGCAAACTGGCCAAGCTGGACGTAGGCGCAGGCGAGCAGGTGGCGGCCGGACAGGTGTTGGCAGAGTTGGATCCCGCCGACTTGAAGTCGGCCTTGCAGCAGGCCCAGGCCGGCCAGCAAGCCGCCCAGGCCGGGGTCGCCGCGGCCGAGGCCAAGGTCCAGCAGCTCCTCGCCAGCGCCAAGCCGGAGAATATCGCCCAGGCCAACGCCGGCTCCGATTCGGCCCGCGCCAAGCTGCAAGACATGGTCAACGGCGGACGCCCCGAGCAGGTGGCTCAGGCGCAGGCCCAGCTCGACGCCGCCAAACAAAAGCTGCAGCTGGCCCAGAACGGCGCCCGCCAGGAGCAGGTGCAGCAGGCTCAGGCCACGCTGCAGGCCGCGCAAGCCAAGATCCAAGCGCTCCAGAACGGGCCTCGCCCGGAACAGGTGGCCGTCCTCCAGAAGCAGGTCGACACGGCCAAGAACAACCTCTACGCCGCGCAGATCACGCGCGATGCGCTCTGCGCCGGGGTCAAGTTCGGGCAAACGGCCCCAACCGGCGCGCCTGTCACGTGCGAAGGCGGCCAGGCGGCGGTGAACGCCGCCCAAACCGGCGTCGACACCGCGGGTGAGCAGCTTCGGCTGGCCACCGCCCCACCCACGGCCACAGACCTCCAGCAGGCGCAGTCCGCGGTCGATCAGGCCAAGGCGCAGCTGGCCATGCTCCAGAGCAATACGCCGCAAGACGTGCAGCAGGCACGGGATGCCGTGACCCAGGCGGCGCAGGGAGTCAGCCTGGCCAGGAGCCCCTACACGGCCCCACAGATCCAGCAGGCGCGCGCCGCTGTGACCCAAGCGGATGCGGCCGCCCAACTCGCCGCTCGTCCGTTCACCGATGCCGACGTCAGCGTCGCCCAAGCAGGCGTCCAGCAGGCTGAGGCGCAGCTGGCCCAGGCCCAAGCCGCGGTGACGACGGCGCAGACGAACCTCGAGTCGGCTCAATTGAAAGCGCCGGCTGATGGCAAGGTGCTGCAGATCAACGCTTCGCCGGGCGAAGTCATGAGCAACCTGGGCGCGCCGACGGTAGTCATGGTGCTGGGTCTGGGCGACGTGGTGGTCAACGTCAGCCTGCCGGAGACGGCCGTGGCGCAGGTCAAGCCGGGTCAGGACGCCAGCGTCACCTTCGACTCTCTGCCCGGCAAGCAGTTCAGCGCCACAGTCGCGGACCTCTCGCCGGCCGCCACAACCGTGCAGAACCTGGTGTCGTACGTGGCCACCATTAAGCTGCGGAATCCGGGCGACGAGATTCGTCCGGGCATGAACGCCAGCGTGACGATCTACACCCTGCGCAAGCAGGACGTCCTGCTCGTGCCCAACGGCGCCATCCAGAGCTACCAAGGCAAGGACATCGTCCTGCTGCTGAGCGATGGCGAGAAGAAGCAGGCGCCGATCCAGGTCGGCGCCAGCGATCAGGACAATACCGAGATCGTCAATGGGCTGTCGGAGGGCCAGCGCGTAGCTCTCATCAGCAAGCCTCTCAACGGCGTGTCCATGACCGGACCGAAACCGTCATGAGACGGAACATCCTCATGGGCGCCGGCGCGCTGGTTGCAATCCTGGTGCTGGTCCTAGGCTTCCGCTACTACTACACCAATCAGCACTACGTCTCCACTGACAATGCGCTCGTAAGCGGCGACATGGTCCAGGTCGCGCCCAGCAACGGCGGCCGGCTGACGAGTGTCCGCGTTGACGTCGGCGACGTCATCAAGAAGGACCAGGCTCTCGGAGCGGTCGAGGTCCCAACGGCGAGCACCCTGGGCCTCACGGCCGGCGGCTCGGGCCCGACTCAGGGCACCAAGATCACTGCCGACCTCATCTCGCCCGTCAATGGCGTGGTCGTGGCCAGGCCGGCCGCGGTGGGCGACGTCGTGAGCCCTGGCCAGCCTGTGCTGTCGATTGTGGACCTGGGTAGGCTGTGGGTCACAGCCAACGTCGACGAGGCGCAGATCGGGCGCATCAACGTGGGCCAACCCGCCGATGTCCACGTCGACGCCCTGGGCAAGACGCTGAAAGGCACGGTGATGGCCATCACGCCGGCCAGCGCAGCCACCTTCTCGCTTCTGCCGCAGAACAACACCAGCGGCAACTACACCAAGGTGACGCAGCGCGTGCCGGTCAAGATAGCGGTCGACTACGCCGGCAACATCCTGTTCCCCGGCACCTCAGCCGAAGTCACCATCAAGGTCGGCTAGCAGCGTGGCAGCGGCCAGTCTAAGTTTGCCCGCCGTAAGGCAGTTCGGCAGCATCTCCTACAAGTGGACCGTGCTGATGGTGACGGTAGTCGGGATGTTCATGAGCATCCTGGACCAAACGGTGGTCAATGTGGCGCTGCCGCACATCATCAGCGTCTTCAACGCCAGCGTCAACAGCGTGCAGCTGGTGGTTACCGGCTACGCCCTGGCGCTGGCCATCATCATCCCGGCCACCGGCTACCTGCAGGACACCTTCGGCAGCAAGCGCATGTGGATGTTCAGCTTGGCCGCCTTCACCATCGGCTCGATGTTGTGCGGGCTGGCCTGGAACACGCAGTCGCTGATCGTGTTCCGGGTGCTGCAAGGCCTCGGCGGGGGCATGCTGCAACCGCTGGCCTTTGCCATGATCTACCGGGTTGTGCCGCCGGCGGAACGCGGCTTCACCATGGGCATCCTGGGGATCCCGCTTTTGGTGGCGCCCGCCATCGGGCCGACGCTCGGCGGCTGGCTGGTGGAATTCGTCGACTGGCGCACGATCTTCATGATCAACGTGCCGATTGGCGTGCTCGGCCTGTTCATGTCCATCTCCTTCCTGCACGAAAGCGAGATCACGCGGGGCCTTAAGTTCGATATAGCCGGCTTCCTCACCGCCGCGGTCGCGTTCAGTTGCTCGCTGGTGGCCCTGTCCAACGCCCCTCAGGACGGCTGGACGGCCCCGTACATCGTGGTGCTGCTGGTCACGTCGGCGATCTTCTTCGCGGCCTGGATCGTGGTCGAGCTGCGCGCGGGCGACCCGCTGCTGGACCTACGGCTGTTCCAGGACGGCATCTTCACGGTGGGCGCGGTTGTCCTGTTCGTAGTGACCACGGCCATGTTCGGCGCGGCCTTCCTGCTGCCGCTTTTCCTGCAGCAGATCCGCGGTTTGGGCGCCATGGAAACGGGCCTGCTGCTCCTGCCGCAAGGCGTCGCCGCGGCAGTCATCATGCCCGTCGGGGGCAAGCTGTTCGACAAGATTGGCGCTCGCCCGCTGCTGGTGTTTGGGCTCCTCATGCTGGCCATCGCTACCTGGATTTACGTCTCCCTGGACGTCACCACGCCCGACCACATCGTGGTCCTCGCCCTCATCCTGCGCGGCGCCGCCATGGGCTTCATCTTCATGCCACTGCAAACGGCCATGATGAACCGCGTTCCTCTGCAGAAGATCAACCGCGGCTCCTCGCTCACCAGCGCCGTCCGG
Source organism: Chloroflexota bacterium (assembly GCA_036844545.1). Lineage (GTDB taxonomy): Bacteria > Chloroflexota > JAJPGV01 > JAJPGV01 > JAJPGV01 > DATGVV01. Next base: position 21,294 of record DAIUFO010000009.1, on the reverse strand, counting down.
CAGCTGTTCGCGAGCTTCGGCATAGCGGTGGTGGCCACCGTCCTGACCGGCCGCCAGACCTTTCATCAGGCAGTCCTGGCCGAGCACGTCACGACCACGTCGCCGATGGTCCAACGGATGGCAGGCGCCATCGGCGCGATGGCTGCGCAGCACGGCTGGACGCTGACACAGGCCAAGGGCTTCCTCGTCGCCACCATGAACGGCCAGGTGCTCCAACGCGCCTCGGTCATGGCCTTCGACGATGCCTTCCTGTTCCTCACCATCATGTGCGTCGTGGCCATCATTCCCTCGCTGTTCCTCGGCCGCGGCCGCGGCCAAACAGGCGCGCCAGCCGGGGAACCCTCCCTGCCCATCCTCGATTAGCATGAAACAATGGTCCCCGGCCGCGACCCCGGCTGTGAATAATTCAGTCGTCACGGAAAGCACGCACCTTACTGTGCCCGCCGAAGCGGGCGGCCAGCGCCTCGACGCGTGGATGGCGCGCGCCCTGCCCGAGCTGTCGCGCAGCCACATCCAGCGGCTGATCGAGCAGGGGCTGGCTACTCTGGGCGGCCAAGCGGTCAAGGCCAGCGCACGGTTGGAAGGTGGTGAGGCCGTGGCGGTCCAAATGATCCCGCCAAAGCCGGTCGCGCTGGAAGCGGAGCTCATCCCGCTCACCGTCGCCTACGAAGACGACGACCTGCTGGTCATCGACAAGCCAGCTGGCCTGGTAGTCCACCCAGCGCCCGGACATCCGAGCGGCACCCTGGTGAATGCCCTGCTGGCCCGCTGGCGAACCCTCAAGGGCCTGAAAGGCGACCTCCGCCCCGGCATTGTCCACCGCCTGGACAAGGACACGTCGGGCCTGCTGATCGTGGCCAAGAGCGACGCCGCCATGCTCAAGCTGGCGGCGCAAATTAAAGAGCGGCGCATCAAGAAAGAATACCTGGCCCTCGTGGAGGGCCGGCTGGAGCCGGCCGAGGGCCGCGTCGAAGCGCCCGTCGGGCGGCATCCCACGCAGCGCCAGCAGATGGCGGTGGTCCGTGGCGGCCGCAACGCCACCAGCCATTACAGCGTCGAGCGTTATTTCGCCGGCTTCTCATTGGTCCGCGTCAAGCCTGTGACAGGCCGGACACATCAGATTCGGGTCCATCTGGCCTTCACCGGCCATCCGGTCGCCGGAGACCAACTCTACGGCCGCCGGCGCGTTCCCGGCCTCCCACGGCAGTTCCTCCACGCCACGCGCCTAGGCTTCTCCCAGCCAACCTCGGGCGAATGGCTGGAGATCGAGTCTCCGCTGCCCGCGGATCTCGCTGCCTTCCTGGCCAGCCTCCCTACCGGTGTATGAACACCCGCACACCGACCACGGCAACGAGCACCAGCAGGGCGATAACGTACAACTGCCAGCGCCGCACCTGCTGGGTGCTTCGCCTGGGCAGCGATGAGCCGTATTTTCGCCGCTGATAGCGGTTCAGTGCTCGGCTCCTGGCTCGGCAAAGCGGGTCACTGTGAAGCGGGCCAGCTCCACGTCCTCGGTTGAGGTGATGCCCGCCTTCTGGCAGCACACCTCGAACTGCTGCTGCGCGTCCTTCACCTCTGGGATGCCAGGCAGCAGCACTCCTACCCGGCTGCCCTGGCGAACAACCATCCCGTAGATGGCGGGATCCATGCCCGACATATCCGGCACGACCTCCAGCGGGCTCAGCACGTCCACCGAATAGGCCAGCTGGCCCAAGCCACCGCCGGCCACCGGCAGGAAACGGTAGTCGCGCGTGCCGGCGCCGACGGCATTGTCCGACACTTCCCAAGCCAGGTTCTCACGCGATGGCTCAATGGTGCCGACGCAGCCCCGCAGCTGGCCGCGCTCGCGCAGCGTGACGAAGCACGACTGCCGCTTCCCGAACTCCTCCGGCACCTGCTCCGGCAAGCGCAACGGCTTGCCGAAGTGGACATATGCTTGCAGGCTGGTGCGCGCCAGGCGCAGCACCTGCTCGCCAAACGGCGCACCGTCGAAGGCAAACGTCTGCTCCCGATCAATCGCCGTCGACCGCGCCGATACAGGCTCCGGGGCAGATGCCGGACCCGACCCCACCGAGCGAGGCGCGACCTCCGCTACGACGTAGCCGACGCCGAATGGTCCCTGGTAGCACAGCACGCGGCTTTCCACATCGTCGCCAAGCGCGCCGGCCAGAGTCAGGATGGAGTTGTAGCCGCACACCCCGGCCCGTTCGACCAGCTCCGCCGGCAAGGACCGAATGCGCTCCCAATCGCCCGCCGCCAAGCCGGCCACAACCTCCTCGTCGAACACCTGGCCCTGGGGGTCATACCCGGCCGGGGCTGTCTTGGTGAGCCGGTGGGACAGGTCGCCACTGGCGATGTACACCACACGCTTGCCGCTTTGCTCGCACGCCTCTCGCACGCGCTGTCCAAACGCCAGGTGGGTGGCGCGAGGCTGCCAGGAGTAGCCCAGCAGCACCACCCGAACCTCGCCCAGCAGCGGCAGCAGGAAGTGCAGCGGCACGGCCGCGCCGTGGTCCAGGGTGTACACCTGGCCGTCGGAGTCGGGGCGGGTTTGGCGGTCCACTGGCGTCACCTGAATGGCCACCCGCGAGCAGACGTCCCGGATGGCGGAGGCGAGCTCGACGTCGCACGGCACCCTGAGCTTGACCTCAGGAGCTTCGAAGTTGCCGAAGTCGCCCTGCGCCTCCGGCGCCAGCCCAATCGTCATGCTGTCGCGCAGCAACGGGCCGTGGGGACTGATCAGCACCAACGTCTCGGGCTCGTAACTGGCGATCTTGCGTCCGAGATCCTGCAGCGCCTGGACTGTGGGCTCGACTTGGCGGGCCATGTCGTGCCCAACCTCCGGCAGCAGCACCGGCGGGTGCGGGACTACACAGCCAAAGAGGATGCCGGCGGCCGTCACTTGCCTATCAGTTTGGCCAGCAGTATCGCAAACAGATACAGCGCATTCATGATCGTGCCCAAGATCAGCGGAGACACCGGGTCGGCGCCGGGAGTAATGATCATGGAAGCGATAAAGATGACGAAGACGGCGTAGCGCAGCTTTTGAACAAGCCACTTTGAGCTGATGATGTCCAGCTGGCACAGGAATACGAGCACCAACGGCAATTCGAAGCTGACCCCAAAGATGAGCAGGATGACGCCGATGAAGCTCAGATACTTGTTGGCATCGAGCAGTGGTGTCAGGTTGTCGTCAGTGGTAAAGCCCAGCAGGAAATTCATGGCCAGCGGCAGAATGCGATAACCCGTGTAAGCGCCAGCCGCGAACAGCACAACACCCAGGAGCACAAAGGGGATACTGTTCTTGCGCTCTCGCTTGGTAAGCCCGGGAGCGATGAATCCCCAGGTTTGATACAGCAATACCGGGAAAGCCAGCGCCACGCCGATAATGGCGGTGATCTTCAAATGAAGAAGGAATTTGTCGACGGGGGCGAAGTAGTAGAGCTTGGTGGTGTCAACGCCGGCAGCGGCAAGCGGCGTTCGTAGAACTTGGAGCAGCCACTCTCTTAGTAAGAACCAGCCGAGGATCATCCCCAGCACCACCGCGCCTGCGCCAACCGTCAAGCGGAAGCGGAGCTCCTGCAGGTGCTCCATGATGGTCATGGTCTTCTCGCCGGCTTCTTCCTCCGCGGGGGGGACGCCCGCCATGGGCTGAGAAAGCTCGGCGACGCTCATCCTGGAACCTCTGGCGAGTATAGCGGGGCCCCCTGGAGTGATAGCTTTCCCTTGTTACCACTCAAACACTACCCTCAGGCCTGTCCTATCCGTTCGCTCTCGATCCCTTTCAAGCCGAAGCGATTGCTGCCGTCGAGCAGGGGCATTCCCTGCTGCTCTCGGCGCCCACGGGGGCCGGCAAGACGGTGGTGGCGGAAGCCGCCATTGCCCGCGCCTTGCAGCAGCGAAAGTCCGTCCTCTACACCTCGCCCATAAAGGCGCTGTCCAACCAGAAGTACCGCGATTTCGGCCGGCTGTTCGGCCAGCAGCGCGTCGGCATCATGACCGGCGACGTCACCGAGAACGAGGACGCCCCCATCCTGGTCATGACTACGGAGATATTCCACAACATGCTGGTCGTGCGCGATTTGAGCCGCATCGCCAGCGTCTCCTGCCTCATCTTCGACGAGTTCCACTACCTGGCCGACCGCGACCGCGGCCGGGTTTGGGAAGAGGCCGTCATTCTCTGTCCCAAGGACATTCAGGTGGTCTGCCTATCGGCCACCATGACCAACATCGACGAGCTGGCGAGCTGGATTGGCGACGTCTTCGGCCAAGTCCGAGTCGTCGTCGACAAGACCCGTCCCGTACCGCTGCACTATCACTACTACACCCTTGGCGAGCTGCACCCAGCGCTCCGCCCGGACGGCCGGCCCAACCGCAAGCTCATGGAGCTGGAGATGTACGACAGCTACCGCGACGTGAGCGCCGGCGACGCCGGCTGGGAGCGCCGCCGTCGTCGCGGGCCCGTCACCGGCGCGGTCGAGGTCGTGGAGCAGCTGATCGGGAACGACATGACGCCGGCCCTCTACTTCCTCTTCTCCCGCAAAGACACTGAGCGGGCGGCAATCGACGTCGCCGGGGCACTCCCGGAGCTTCCCGCGCCCGTCCGCGCGCGCATCATCCAAGCCACGGACGAATGCTTGCGCCGCCTTCCTTCGGACATGCAGGGCCTGTCCCAGACAGCCCGCCTAGCCGGCTGCCTGCAGGCCGGCCTCGCCTTTCACCATGCCGGCGTGCTGCCCGACTTGAAAGAGCTGGTCGAGGAGCTGTTCGGCCGCGGCCTGATTCGGGTGCTGTTCGCCACCGAGACCTTTGCCCTGGGCGTGAACATGCCGGCCCGCACCGTGGTGCTGTCGCGTATCACCAAGTTCGACGGCGAATCACACCGCCAGCTGACGGCGCGCGAGTTCCACCAGATGGCTGGCCGGGCCGGCCGCCGCGGCAAGGACGTGCTCGGCCACGTGCTGATCGCCTCCGATCCGTGGATGCCCTTCGAGGGCGTGGGCCAGCTCATCACCGCCCCCGCCGAGCCGGTCGACTCGGCCTTCTCGGTGACCTACAACTCCTACCTGAACCTGATCGATTCCTACGGCCCGAACTCGGCCGAGGACATCGTCAGGCACAGTTTCCTCATGCACCAACTGTCCGGGCAGGGCGAGCGCTTGCGTAGGCGGCTGGACGTTGTCCGCTCGGACATCGCCGCGCTCAAAGACAAGTTCCCGCCTAACAGCCCTAATTGCTACTTCGGCTACCGCGGCAGCCCGTTGCGGCAGTACGAGGGCACGGTGCTGGACCGGGCGCGCATCGCGCACGAAGAGAAGGATGTGAGCAAGCGCAGCCAGAAACTCAACCGCCGCCAGTGGGATCCTGCCGCCGGCAACCGCATCCGCTCGGCCAGGGAGCGCAGCTACTATCTGGCCACTGAGGCCGCGCGGCTGGATCTGGAGCTGAAAAAGTCGCCTTGCGTGGCCTGTACGCGCCTGGAGGAGCATCGCAAAGACGCCCAGCGTCTGGCCCAGCTCGAGCGCGATATACCCACCACCGAGGATGACCAGGGAGGCCG
>DAIUFO010000009.1:0-15724 GCA_036844545.1 Chloroflexota bacterium | reverse complement strand
AGAGAGACCATGTCGAGCATCGATTGGCCCAGCTCGACCGCCAGCTGCAAGCGCGCCAGGGACGCGAGCTGGTGGTCATCGAGCAGACGCTCGAGGCGCTGGGCTACATCGGCCCCGAGCGGGACGAGGACAAGGCCCGCCTTTTGGGCGGCATCTTCGACGAATCGGCGCTCCAGCTGGCCGAACTCATCGACCGCCGCGAGCTGGACCGACTGCAGCCGGAGGAGTTCGCCGAAGTCATCAGCTGGTACGCCAGCGCCGACCGCCAGCGTCCCGTGCATGACCGCCGAGTCCGCGCCCGTCGCGAGGTGACCGGCCGGCTTCGCTCAGTCCGAAGCACCGTCCTGGAGCTGGGCGAGGAGATCCAAGCCTTGGAAGACGAGTTCGGCGAAACCGAAACACAGCTGGTTCGCCCGCTCCATCCGAACATGATCCGCCAGTGGTGTGACGGCGTGCCGTTTGGTTCGCTGTGCGACGAATATGAAGCCGACGAAGGCGACGTTGCCAGCCACATCGCCAAGACGGCAAACCTATTGCGCCAGATCGAGAAAGCTGCCGCCAGCCTGTCGCCTTACGAAGACACGTACCGTAAAGCCATCGCGGCTCGCGGCCTCCTGGAAGGACGGCTTAAGACGCTAAGCGCGAGCGCCTCTCGATAAGTTTCGTTTGGCAGATATCTCGAGCTTACGCTTGGCATCGCCAGCCAGGCTGTCAACCGAGCCGGAGCCGCCCTTCAAGCCGTGTAGGCGCTTTATTTCGCGCTCGATTGCTTCTCGTGAGTGCTCCCGCTTGGCGGCTGGACTGCCGGAGGCCCGCCGGCCCCTTGTTCTTGGCGAAGAAGACCACCGCACGAGGATGGTCCCGTCATCGCCGTTACGCGCCTCGACCGATCCACCTAAGACTTTTGCCGCGGCCGCAAACGCTCGCTTGACGGCGGCAACGTTTTGCCCATCAGGGGAAACTTGGATGACTGGTTTTTGCGCATCCCTGTTCTGCAACAGTTGATAGGCCTCTAACTGCAGACCGCGCAGGGCCACCTTTTTCGGAAAATCGGCTAATGTTTCAACAACCTTCATGCCGACACATTATATGGTTGATGGCGCAAAAGCAAATGGTCTTGCTTAGGCAGTCGCTTCTATCGGTTCTCCCGATGTTGGATCGTCGTAAGGCACGACAGGCCGATCGTCACGGCACGCATCGGGCTGGCCTGCTCGGCGCTTGTCATTATCGTCGCGCTGAAGCTTGTTGGCGCCCTTGCGTGGCGGGTGATACATGAGCCGTTCCACCGGCTGGCCGTTCTTTAAATGCTGCTCGACAATAACCGGAACGTCTTCCAACGTCAGGTGCGAATACCACACGTTCTCCGGATAGACCACGGCGTTGGGCCCATGGCCGCACTGATCGAGACAGCCACTGTTATTGACGCGCACCTTGCCCTTCAGGCCGGCTTCGGCCACGGCAGCTTTGAAAGCGCGGTGAATCTCTTTGGAATCCCCGTCGGTGATGGGGCAATACTCCCCCGACGTGCAGACGAATAGATGCCGTTCGAACGGGCCCTCTGACATGTGTGTGTTACTCCTCGATAATCACGGCCGCGGTTGGGCATACACCCGCCGCTTCGCGCACCTTCGCCGCCAGCTCCGGCGCCACGCCGACGAAATCGTCCAACTGCGCATAGCCATACTCATCCAGCTTGAATACGTCGGGCAGCACTTTGTTGCACTTGCCGTAACCGTCGCATTGAGCGGGATCTACGCGCACTCTCATGGCCGCGGCAAAGTATAGCCGGGGCCTAGCTGGCGAGCTCAGCCTGGAGCCCCGGCTGCGAGCGTCCGCGCAAGGGCACGTCGCGCGTCACCACCGCCATGGCCAGCATCAGCAGCCCGCCGGCCAGCAGCGTGAGTGTGCCGGCGTGGATGCCCTCTGACAATGCCAGCGGCGACAGCTCGGTGACGCTGCCGCTGACGAATACGCCAAGGACTGTCGCGCCCAGGGTTGCGCCCATCTGCCGGAACAGCGACATCACCCCCATCGTCACACCTTGCTGGTCGCCACGGACGGCATTCTGCAGCGCAATGATGAACGGCGGGATCACCCAGCCCACGCCCAGCCCGACCAAGATCAGCGCCCCCAGGACGGGCAGCTCGGAGCTGTCCGGCCCGATTGGCAGCAGCCAGATTACTCCGGCCACGGTGGTGATCGAGCCTAATACAGCCATCGGCTTGCAGCGTCCTGTCCGGCTGACGAACCACCCCGCGGTCATCGAGCTCATGCCTGACAACACCACCGCCGGCGTGAGATCGCCGCCGGCCCGCGTGGCCGACAGCCGCAGCACGTTCTCCAGGAACAGCGGCCCCAGCAGGATGATCCCGAACCACACCAGGCCCATGGTGAACATCCCGATGCAGCAAAACGGCACCACCGGTCCGCGCAGCAAGCCCGGCGGCAGGATCGGCTGCTTAACCCGGCGCTCCACCCACGTGAAGCCCACGCCCGACAGCACAGCCACCAGCACCAGGCTCAGGATAGGGACTGAGGCCCAAGGGTACTGCCGCCCACCCCAGGTCAACGCCAGCATCAACGACAGCACGCCGGCGATCGTCAGCGCGGCGCCAATCCAGTCCACCATGGGTCGGCCGTGAGTGGGCAGCTTGGGCAGGGCGTAGATCATAGCCACCATGGCCGCCGCCGCCAGCGGTAGGTTGGAGAAGAAAATCCAGCGCCAGGAGATAGTGTCCGAAATGATGCCGCCCACAACGGGACCAATGGCGCTGGCGGTGGCGAATGCCAGGCTGTTGACGGCCTGCCACTTGCCCCGCTCCCGCGGCGAGAACAGGTCCCCAATGATCGCCAGGTTGGTGGTGGCGACGCCGCCGGCGCCGACACCCTGCAAGCCGCGGAAGGCCACCATGGCCGGCATCGTCTGTGCCGCGCCGCACAGCAGCGAGCCGACGGTAAACACGCCCACCGACAGCACTATGATCCGTTTGCGGCCGAACAGGTCCGAAAGCCGCCCCACCACGGTGGCCGTGGCCGTCGCCCCGAGGTAATACGACGCGAATACCCAGGCATAGATGTCGTAGCCCCGGAGCTGCGACACGATCTTAGGCAGTGCCGTGCCGACAATCGTCTGATCCATGGCCGACAGCACGCCGGTGACGAACACCGCGGTCAGGATGAGCGCCAGCCGCCGGCGGGGCAGGTCTATCGTTTGATGCCCAGCTCCACGAGCTTCTCTTCGAAGTCCTTGATGGACATGCCCAGCATCCCCGCTGCCTTGCGATGATCGTTGTGCTCCAGGTCCAGCGCCTGGCTCAAGCTGTGCCGCTCCACTTCGGCCACGATGTGGCGGAACGGGACGCGATCGTTCACGCGCTGCACCACGTCGACGATGCGCTTCTCGCCGGCGGGCGTGAACACCAGGTGCTCCGGGGCAACCACGCCACCCTGAGAAGTCACGATGGCTCGCTCCACCACGTTCTCGAGCTCGCGGACGTTGCCGGGCCAATCGTGGGCGAGCATCATGTCCAGCGCTTCCTCCGACACTTTGGCCGGCAGCCCCTCTTTGGTGAAGCGGTGCTTGTTGCAGAAGTAAGCCACCAGCTCGGGGACGTCTTCCTTCTTGTCACGCAGCGGCGGCATCTCCAGGGCGATGACGTTCAGGCGGTAGAACAGGTCCTCCCGGAAGCGGCCCTCCTGGACGTCCTTGGCTAAGTCGCGATTGGTGGCGGCGATGATCCGCACGTCCGTTTTGATCGGCGTCGAGCTGCCGACGCGCTCGAACTCCTTCTCCTGGAGCACCCGCAGCAGCTTGCGCTGCGTGTTCATCGTCATCTCGCCAATCTCGTCCAGGAAGATAGAGCCATGGTTGGCCAGCTCGAAGCGGCCCTTGCGCTGGATCAGCGCGCCGGTGAAGGCCCCCTTCTCGTGCCCAAACAGCTCGCTCTCCAACAGAGTTTCGGGCAGAGCGGCGCAGTTGACCTTGATGAACGGACCGTTGCGGCGCGCCGAGTTGTAGTGCATAGCGTTGGCAACGAGCTCCTTGCCGGTGCCCGTTTCGCCCCAGATCAGGACCGTCGCATCCGACCGCGCCACACGCCCGATGGTCTTGTAGATGTCCTGCATCTTGCCGCTGTTGCCGACGATCTTCTCCATCGGATCGGCTGAGATGGTCAGCTCGCTGCGCAGCGCCTCGACCTCCGCGGTGAGGTCCTGGTATTCGAAATAGCGCTGGATCGTGAGCACCACGTCGGCCAGCTCGAATGGCTTGGTGACGTAGTCGTAAGCGCCCATCTGGATCGCCTGGATGGCCGTGTTGGCGGTGCCGTACGCAGTCATCAGGATGGCCCCGACCCCGGCGTGGTCCGTCTTCAGCTTTTGGAGTATCTCGATGCCGCTGCCTTCCGGCATGCGCAGGTCCATGAGCACCAGTTCGGGCGGCTTGGCCCCTGCGAGTCGCTCCAGGATCTCTTCGCCGCTGCTCGCCTCGAGCACCTCATAGCCCTCCTCCGCCAGGAAGGTCTTGATGAGCTGGCGAATGGACGTGTCGTCGTCCGCCACCAGGATGCGGCGCTTGTTCCCGTTGCGGCTGTCATTCCCCGCCACTAGGCAACCTCGCAGGCCAGAAGATCGTCGTAGGTCTCGCGCCGCCGTACCAACGTCGCTTGCCCCCCCTTCACCACCACGATCGGCGGCTTGAGGGACAGATTGTAGTTACTGGCCATCGGAATACAGTATGCCCCCGTGGCGAGCAGAGCAATGGTGTCCCCCGGCTCAATCCGCGGCAACTCCACGTCAGCGATGAGAACGTCGCCGGACTCGCAGTATTTCCCGGCAATGGTCACCGTTTCCTCCGAAGGACGATCGGCCTTGTTGGCAACCACCGCCTGATACTGGGCCTGATACAGCGCCGGCCGGATGTTGTCGGCGATGCCGCCATCCACGGCGACATATTTGCGCCGGCTGGGAATGTCCTTGATGGTCCCAGCGGTGTACAGCGTCAGGCCCGCCTGGCCAACCAGGGAGCGCCCCGGCTCCAGCACCAGCTTGGGCAGCTTCATGTTGTATTTTGCCGCTGCACGCCGCATCACGCCCGTGATCGTCTCTGCCACATCGTCGATGGATGGTGGATCGTCGGCTTCCGAATATTGAATGCCCAGTCCGCCGCCCGGGCTGATCTCGAGCAGCTCGAAGTCGTAGCGCTCTCGCATCTGGAGCCCAAAATCCATCAGCGTTTCGACGTTCTCTTTGAACGGCAGCAGGTCGAAGATCTGCGATCCGATGTGGGCGTGAAAGCCAACCAGCTTGAGGTGCCTGCAGGCGACGATACGGCCAACTGCCTCCGCCGCCTGGTCGGTCATAACCGGGATCCCGAACTTGGAGTAGGTGCCCCCCGTGCGCAGGTACTCGTGAGTGTGGGCTTCCACGCCGGGGGCGATGCGCAGCAATACCTCAGCCACCTTGCGGCGACCCTGTGCGATGCTCTCCAACATCGAGATCTCGGTGAAGTTGTCGATGACGATGCGTCCGACGCCCAGGTCCAGCGCTAAGCCCAGCTCCTCCGGCAGCTTGTTATTGCCGTGGAGGTGGACGTTGCTCATAAGGAAGCCCGCCCGCTGGCCCACAGTCATCTCCCCGCCCGACACGACGTCCAACCCGAAGCCTTCCTCCGCCAGCAATGAGGCCAGCCAGGGGTTCAGGAACGCCTTGGCCGCGTAGCACAGCAGGACGCGCGGATAACGCGACGCGAACGCCTGGCTGTAGCAGCGCGCTTTGCTGCGCAGCGTGGCTTCGTCGAACAGGTACAGCGGCGTACCGAATTCTTGCGCCAGCTCGACCACGTCGCGGCCGCCGACGAACAGGTGGCCGTTCCGTATCTGCGCGGTTTCCGGAAGAACCAATTCCTCCCCCTGGAGCAGGTAGACGGACCCTCATTCTATCGTGGGCGGCCGCTGTTTCGCCATGGCTGATTGCTATTCCAGGGATATACTCCAATGGTGCTGTCGGCTGCCTACGTCACTCCGAGCGGGCAGCTGCGTGAAGCGCGAGGCGAGCGGCCGATGGCCCTCCACGGCCGGCAGCTCGTCCCGCTCCAAGCCGCTGAGCTGATCCCGCTGCCGGACGGCGCCGTCCTCTCGATGCTGCCGGACCGCACGGCGCTGTCCACCTCCGGTACGCTGCCTGGCGTGCCCGCCGCAGCCCTCCTGCCGATCGGCTACACACGTACGCTCTTGCCCGCCTACGAGCGAGTTCAGAGTTCAGAGTTCAGAGTTCAGAGTTCAGAGTTCCTTACTGGCGCCTGCCTTTCTGCCGCTGTTCGGGTACACAGCAGTGGCCTTCCAGGATGGAGAGCCGCATGTCGCGGCCATGCCAACCGACGACCCCCGACCGTGGCAGCATCCCGACCCCGGTTACCGCCGCCTCCGCCGGTTGATCCGCCGCCGGATCGCCGAAACAGAGACTTCAGCCATGCCACGACTCAGAACTCAGAGCTCAGAACCCGGAACTCTGCTGAAGCACATCGCCCACTGTGCGCTCACCTATGAGTGCCGAAGTGCGCAGCACTTGTTCTACGGGCAGGGCGAGGCTGCCCTGCCGAGCTCGCCCACCTGCAACGCGGCCTGCATCGGGTGCATCTCGGACCAGCCGGAGCCCGACATTCAGCCCCACGAACGGCTCAGCTTCCTGCCCGATATCGACGATGCCGTCGAGCTCGCGGCGCGCCATTTGGAGGCCGCTCCAAACGCCATGATCAGTCTCGGCCAGGGCTGCGAGGGCGAGCCCGTGCTGAACAGCCGCAACGTTGAGATTGTTCGACGTGTCCGCCGGCGCACAAGCCGCGGCGTCATCAACGTCAACACCAATGGCAGCCGGCCAGCTATGTTGCGCCGCCTTATCGATGCCGGCCTAGGCAGCATTCGGGTCAGCGTGTTCTCCGCCCGCGACGAGGTCTTTCGGCGCTATTACCGGCCGGTCGGCTATTCCCTCACCGACGTCCGCGAGTGCCTGCGCCTCGCTTCGTCGGCCGGCCTGTTCACATCTATTAACCTGCTGACCTTCCCCGGCATCACCGACGACTCCGAGGAAGTCGAGGCGCTGGTCGACATGCTCACCACCACCGGGGCCGAGCTCGTCCAGCTCCGCAACCTGAACCTCGACCCCGAGCAGCTGTTCGCTTCCCTGGAGGGCATCGACTTTGCCCCGATCGGCATCCGCGCCATGGCAGCTCGCTTCAAACAAGCCGGGCTGCAAGTCGGCTCCTACACGCATCAAAGGTCCCCCATCCATGTTTGACCGCGTCAAGATCTTCGTGAAAGCCGGCGACGGCGGCGACGGATCGCCGCACATGCGCCACGAAATGTTCGTCCCGCGCGGCGGCCCCGATGGGGGCGACGGTGGCCGCGGCGGCTCCGTCTATCTGGAAGCCGACCGTCACTTCAACACCCTGGTGACGTTCGCCCACAAGAAGCACTTCAAAGCTGAATCGGGTGGTCGGGGCAGCCGGCAACGATCGCACGGCAAGGCGGGCGAGGACTTGATCCTCAAGGTCCCACCCGGCACTATCGTCCGTCCCGCCGCGAGCGACGACGTCTTGGCCGACTTGGTCAGTCCTGGCGATCGCGTCATGGTCGCTCGCGCGGGCAAGGGCGGCCTGGGCAACACTCACTTCACGACGGCCACCCACCAGACGCCACGCTTCGCGCAGAAGGGTGAGCCCGGGGACGAGGCTTGGGTCCGCCTCGAGCTCAAGCTCATCGCCGACGTTGGCCTGGTGGGCCTGCCCAACGCCGGCAAGTCCACCCTCCTATCCGTCATTTCCGGCGCCAAACCGAAGATCGCCGACTATCCCTTCACCACCCTGGAGCCGCGGCTCGGCATGGTCCAGCGCGAAGATGTGGACTTCGTCGTCGCCGACATTCCCGGCCTTATCGAGGGCGCTCACGAAGGCGCTGGCCTGGGACACGAGTTCCTGCGCCACGTCGAGCGCACCCGGCTGCTCGTCCACCTCGTCGACGGCTCCGGCCAAGCCGGCGACCCGCTGAACGCCTACCGCCAGATCAGGTCTGAGCTGGCGCTGTACGCCGAGCGGCTTGCCGGCGTGGCCGAAGTCCTCGCCGTCACCAAGCAGGACCTACCCGATGCGCAGGAGTTGTGGCCGCTGCTGCAAACCGAGTTCCGCGCCCTGGGCGTTGATCCCCTGCCGCTCTCGGCCGTCACCCACCAGGGCATCGATCGGCTTCTCGACGCTATCGCCACGCGTCTGCCGGAACTGCCGCCAACCCCGAGCTTCGCGCCGTCGCCGAGCGAGTACAAAGTCTTTGGCCTCGACCCTGAGGACCGGCTCGAAATCGTGGAGGAGGACGACGGCTTCACGGTGCGCGGCCGCAAGGTGGAGCGCCTCATCGCCATGACCGATCTCAGCCGGCCCCAAGCTGTCGACTACCTCCAAACCCAGCTCCAGCGCCTGGGCGTCACCAAGGCCCTGGAGCGCGCCGGCGTTCACTCCGGCGACCTGGTACGGATCGGAAACGAAGAGCTGGTCTGGCAATAGCACTACAAGGCCTTTGTAGTACATGATATTTGTAGCTCATAATAGATATCCCACAGTGTCCTTATGGCTCAATGACGCTGTGGTACACTGACTACTGAGAACCTCCATGGAGACACTGTTCGATCGCGAAGCTGAGCTGGGCAAGCTCGAAGCTTGCTGGAAAGAGGCTCGCGCCGGCAAACCACAGTTGAACTTGGTTTGGGGCCGGCGGCGGGTAGGCAAGACCTTCCTCCTGTCGCACTTCACGCACGGCAAGAGATCCCTCTTTTTCGGGGCTACGCAGCAGGCCCAAGGCGCCGAGCTCGCTCGGCTGAGCGAGGCCGTCGCGCGGGACCTTGGTACGCGGGTAGCCGACCTGGCGGGTGGCCACTTTGCCAGTTGGGAGGCGGCGTTTCGGTTCTTTGCCGCCCTCGCGGACGAAGAGCCTCTTTTGGTCGTGCTGGACGAGGTGCCCTACCTGGCCAGGTCCACGCCAGGCTTCGCCAGCATCGTCCAAGCGGTTTGGGACCACCTGCCCAAACCAAATAAGCTCATGCTCATCCTGACCGGCTCGGCCTTCGGCGCCATGAAAACGATGATGGGCGCGGGAGGGCCGCTACTGGGCCGGCCAACATTGATCCTGCGGCTCGATCCCCTCTCGCTGCAAAAGGCTCGGATGTTCCTGCCGCGGCTGAAGCCCGAAGATTTCGTGCGGGCTTACGCGGCGTGCGGCGGGTACCCCCGGCACCTCCAGAGCTGGGACCAGCACGCCAACGTGGACGCCAATCTGCAGCGGCTGGCCATGAGCACCGGCGGCATCCTCCTCGAAGACGCCGTGGGCATCCTTCGCGAAGAGTTGCCCGAGACTGGCGGCTACGCCAAGATCCTGGCGGCCGTTGGCTGTGGCAGGAGCCGCTACTCCGAGATCGCCGGCATCGCCGAACAGCGGGTCGAGCAGCCATTGGAGGTGCTGACGCGGGCTGACTTCATTCGGCGCATGGCGCCGCTTACCGCGCCCAAGGCAGCAGCTCCCATCTACGAGATTGCCGATACCTACCTTGCGTTCTGGTTCGGCGTGCTGTATTCCGAAATCCCGCGGATCGAGGCGGGGCAAGGGCGCCAGGTGCTGAAGCGAGTCCGGCCCAGGATGGAAACGCATCTCGGGCGAGTATTCGAGGAAGCCGCCCGGCAGCACGCCCGCGATCTGGTCGAATCGGGCAAGCTGCCCGACGAGATGGTGATTGGCCGATGGTGGGCCACCACCAGAGACGCGTGCGAAATCGACGTACTTGGCGTCCTCAACTCCCAAACCGTCTTGCTGGGTGAGGCCAAATGGCAAGCACAGCCTCTCGGCACCCGGGAGCTCGAGATGCTGCGGCGCAAAGTCACCAGAGTGCCCAAGCCAGTCCCCGAACCGATGTATGCGCTGTGGGGTCGGGGCGGTGTCGAACCGGCGGTCAAGGCTGCTGGGGCGCTCGGCTTCGGGCTGGAGGAGATGCTGGGCTAGACCTCAGCATCTCCTCCGGCTCCTACTGCCACGACCACGGTATAGCCCAGCGCGTTACCAGCCTTGGGCGATAACTTCAACCTGGCAGCGTCCCCAGCAACGAAATCGCGCGGTCGAGCCGCTGCAGCGTCTTCTCGCGGCCCAGCACCTCCATCGTCGCGGTCAACGGGGGCGACTGCGTGCTGCCCGTAATTGCCACGCGAACAGCCATGAACACCTGACCCGTGTTCCAGCCCTGCTCCGTCACCAGCGCCCGCAGCGAATCTTCGAGCGGCACGGCTGTGAACGGACGAAACTCGGCCAGCCGCTCCCGAACTGCCTTCAGCCAGCCCGGGACCTTCTCAGGCGCCGCCTTCTTGGGCACCAGCAGCGTCACGTCGTAGCTCAGCTCGTCCTCGAAGAAAAACGTCGTGGACGTGTGGAACTCGTTCAGCGTGCGCATCCGCTCCTGCACCAGCGGCAGCTGCGCCCGCACGAAATCCCGCTCGAACAGCCGCCTCAGCAGCTCGTTGCCTGACAACGAGCGAATGTACTGGCCATTGATCGACTGCAGCTTGTCCATCGCGAACACCGGTCCGGATGTCACCACCCGCTCGAAGCTGAAGTTGGCCACGACGTCATCGAACGAGAAGGTCTCGCGCCCATCCGGCATCGACCAGCCCAGCAGCGCCAGGAAGTTCAGCATCGCCTCAGGCAGGTAGCCCTGCCTCTCGTACCACAGCAGCGACGTGGGGTTCTTCCGCTTGCTGACCTTGCTCTTGTCCGGGTTCCTGAGCAGCGGCATGTGAGCGAACCGCGGCGGCTCCCAGCCAAAGGCCCGGTACAGCGCCAGGTGCTTGGGTGTGCTGGAAATCCATTCCTCGCCCCGCACGACGTGGCTGATTTCCATCAAATGGTCGTCCACCACTACCGCCAGGTGATACGTCGGGAAGCCATCCGACTTGACGATCACCTGGTCGTCACTGTCCTTGAACTGCCTCCGAAGCTCGCCCCGCACCAGGTCCTCGAACACGCTCTCACCCTCGAGCGGCATCTTCATCCGTATGACGTGTGGCTCGTCCGCACCGGGCCGGAGGCCCAGGTTGCGGCAGCGCTGGTCATAGCCGGGCGGCTGCTTGGCAGCGACCTGCGCCTGCCGCAGCGCAGCGAGGCGCTCCGGAGTGCATGTGCAGTAGTAGGCGTCGCCCTGTTCCATCAGCTGCCCGGCGTATTGCTGGTAGAGGCTCAATCGTTCCGACTGGCGGTAGGGCCCATACGAGCCGCCTACGTCCGGCCCCTCGTCCCAGTCCAAGCCCAGCCAGCGCAGCGCTCGAAAGATGACCTGCTCCGATTCCACCATAGACCTCGCCTGGTCGGTATCCTCGATGCGCAGCACGAATTTGCCGCCGTTCTGGCGGGCGAAAGCCAGGTCGAACAGCGACATGTACGCCGTCCCCACGTGCGGGTCGCCCGTTGGCGAGGGTGCGATGCGAAGCCGAGCTGCCATGTTCATAAGCTACCATCGCCCTCATGGCCAAGCTCGCCATCGTGGGCACCGGCTTCGTTGGCGCCTCGCTGGGGCTGGCCCTCCGGCCATCCAAGCTGTTCCATCGCATCGTTGGCTACGACCGGGACCGCGCCCGGCTGCAGGCCGCCAAACGCATCGGCGCGGTGGACGAGGAAAGCCGCAATGCCGCCGCCGCGGCGGAGCAAGCCGCCGTGGTCATCGTGACTGTCCCGTCCGCGGAATTGGAGGCCACGTTCCGCCAGCTGGCGCCGGCGCTCAGTGCCGGAGCCATCGTCAGCGACACCAGCCTCTGGAAAATGGCCGCGCAGCGCGCCGCCGCCGTGCTGCCGGAAGGCGTCCACTTCGTGGGCGGCCGGCCCGTGCTCGACAACAGCGGTGACGGTCCCGATCGGGCCAGCGCTACCGCGCTGCGCAACGCAGTCTACTGCCTGACGCCCGGGCCCGCGGCCGGCGAGGCGGCGGTAGACACCATGAGCGCCATCGTCACGGCCGCCGGCTCGCAGCCATACTTCCTCGAGCCTGCGGAGCACGATTCCTTGACCGCGGCCAGCGAGCTGCTCCCGCCGGCCCTGCTGGCCGCCCTCCCGCTGTCGCTCGTCAAGGACAAGTCCTGGCTGGAAGCCGGCAAGCTCGCCGGCGACACCTTGAACCGAATGGCGCAGCTGGCCGAGGAGCTCCCGGCCAGCTTTTGGGACGACGCCGCGGCCAATTGCAGTGAGCTCAGTCGCTGGCTCGAAACCGCGTCCTCAGCCTTGCTCGATCTCCGGGACCGCCTCCAGTCCGGTCAGCCAAAGGAGCTCGCCGCCGATTGGGAGCTCACGCTCCAAGCCCTCGCCCGCTGGCGCGCCGGCAAACGGCAGCTCCAGGAAAGCACCATGCCCTCCAAGGCCGACCTCAAGCCGAACCTATTCGGGGCGCTGGGCCGGCGGCGAAGCTGAGCCCGCCTCGACCAGCGTGTACAACAGCACCAGCTCGCGGTCGCCGGTGGCCTGGAAGTCGTGGGGCACGCTGGCGGGGACGTGGCAGATGGAGCCTTGCTTCAGGACCATCTCCCGGTCCCCACTGCGGAGGCGGCCGGTGCCGGAGATGACGTAGCACAGCACGTCCTTGTCGTCATGGGTGATCTGGCTGCCGCTGGCGGGCTTGCCTGCAAAGGCAATGATGCCCTGGGTGAAGTGTCCCGCCTCGACGCAGGTGGCGTAGCGGATCTCCTGGCTTTGGCCCAGCGGCTTCAGCTGGCCGGCCACATCCTCCAGCTGCAGGACCTTCGCCTCCGGCACGCGCCGAGTATAGTCGCAGCATCCGCGGTATCACCATCTCCAAGCTGGGCCACGACCGGCGCCTCATCTTTGCCTGGACCGGCGAGGTTCTGGAGGAGACCGACGACCACGTCACCGTGCGAGCGTTGTGGTCCGTGGACAACAAGCCCATGCACTTGGGCTACACCATCTTCGAGCCGGGCGACACCTTCCTGGAGACTTACTACCGGCGGGAGTGGTTCAGCATTTGGGAGGTCCGCTCCCACCGTAACGGGCGCACCAAGGGCTGGTACTGCAACATCTGCCAGCCCATCGAGCTGGAGGCCGATCAGCTGCGCTTCGTCGATATGGAGCTGGACGTCTTTGTGTACCCCGACGGCCGCTTCGTGATCCTGGACGAGGACGAGCTCCTCAGCGCCAATTTGCCGCGAGCCGAGCAAGACGCGGCCCGCGGCGGCCTGGCCGGAGTGATGGACCTGATCCTCAACCGCAAGCCGCCGTTCCAACGCATCGGCCCGCCCCGCCGCGTCGAGCCATTCGGGGACCCGCCTCCGCCGCGTCACTGAAACCGGCGCGGCTATGCTTTGCCGCGAGTGCGGGATGCCATCTTCCTCTTCGACGTTGATGGCACGCTCCTGCAAGCTGGCTCCCGCTACCACAATCAGTCGCTGCTCGCGGCCGTCGAGCAAGTCCGCGGCAAACCACCGCATGCCGAGGCATTGGCCCTCGCCGGGCGCACGGATACGGAAATCCTGCTGGACATGGTGGCCAGCACCGGCGTCGAATCCACGCCCGATCTGCTGCCGCGGCTGTTCGAGGCCTCGGTCTTGGATTTCGACGCTCGCTGCCCGGCCGACATTTCCGATCTGGTGATTCCGGGTGTGAGGCCGACCTTGGAGGCCCTTGCTGGTGAGGGCGCCGCCGTTGGGCTGGTTACCGGCAACATCCAAGCCATTGCCTGGCGCAAGATGGTGGCAGCCGGCCTGAGGCAGTTCTTCGGCTTTGGCGCTTTCGGCGACGAATCCGGGCGCCGCGCCGAGTTGCCGCCGCTGGCTGTGTCCCGCGCGGGGCGCAGCTTCGAGCCGGCGCACAGCTACGTCATCGGCGATACGCCGCTGGATATCGACTGCGGCCTGGCCTGCGGCATGAAGACGGTTGCCGTGGCGACTGGGCGCTACTCACTGGACGAGCTGCGCGCGTGCCAGCCGAGCCTCGCTTGCGCCAACCTCACGGACTTCCTCGAGGCGCTGTGGGCGGGGCACATCTAAAACCGGCCGGGCTATAGCAATTTGCTAGATTATCTGGCAAGGGCATGACACTCGCCGAGAAGCTCAAGCACCTGCGTGAGGTTGAGGGCGAGCTGCGCGGTCTGAGCCGGCCCATGACCAAGGCCGAAATGCTGCGAGCGATGCGCGCCGAGCAGGGCGAAAACGTTTCTCACGCCTACTTATGCCAGCTCGAGTCCGGCGCGCGAACGCACATGTCGCCGGGAACCCGCGCCCTACTCGCGCGGTTCTTCAAGGTGCTGCCCGGCTACCTCGTGTCCGACCCCGAGGGCTACCAAGCCGCCATCGTGTCCGATATGGCCAGCGAGCCGGACGCGCTCCGCGCCTGGCTCGCAACTCGCGCCGAGGACCTGCGGGACGACGTATTCCTGTACCACGTCCTGCTGAAGATGGCGCACCACGCTGACCCACGGCGGCTGTTCGAGACACTGGACGAGCTCATCGATGCCGGCGCCGCTGGCAAGCGCAGCGCTTGATGGCCCAGGCGGATGCTCGCGAGGCCTTGCGGCACGCCATTGCGTACGAGCATCGCTTGTACCTCGAGATCCACAAGCATGAGCGGCTGGCCGTTCGCTGGCAGCAGCGCGCTGCGCTGGCGCTGCGCCGCGGCGAGCAAGCGCTGGCCAGCGAGGCGCTCCAGCGCAAGGCGGCGGAGACCCGCCTGGCCCACGACTACCAGGCCCAGTATGTAGCTCAGACGCAAGCCATTCGAAGCGCCAAGCACGGGCTGAATGCTCCGGCTGCCCTTTCGCCGCCCATCTCAGCAGCGACTCAGCTGGATCAGCTCGCCCGCGACGATCGCCTCGAGCGCGACCTCGCTGCGCTGAAAGCTCGGCTCGCCGCGTACTCGCCGTCCGCGTAGGACCTCGCCGTCCGCGTAGGACTCCACGTAGGACCTAGAGCAGGGCTCGGGCCCGGAGCTGCGCTTCGTTGAGGATGGTGAAGTGCCCGCCCTCTTTGGACAGCCAGCCGCGGCTCTGGTAGTAGGCCAGCGCGCGGTTCACGTTCTCACGGCGTGCGCCGATCATGCTGGCCAAGTCCTGCTGCGTCAGCCGCAGGTTGATCTTCGTGCCGTGCGGCGTCTTTTCGCCATGTCCCTCGGCGAGATCGAGCAGCCGCTTGGCCAGGCGAGATGGTATGTCCAGGAAAGCCGCGTCTTGCAGCAGCTCGTCGGTAGCCCTCAACCGCTGGCCCAGGACCTTCAGCAGCTGCGTGATGGCCACCTTCGGCCGTTTCTCCAGCAGCCGGATCAAGTCTTCGCGCTGGACGGTTTGCACTTCGGTAGGCTGGATAGCCTCGGCGTCGGCTGAGCGCGGCATATCGTCGAACAGCGCCATTTCGCCGAAGAACGGTCCTTTAGTCAGAATGGCCAGGATGATCTCATCGCCATCACTCGAGGACACCGAGATCTTGACCGCCCCGCTGACGATGACAAACAGCGTGTAGCCCGGATCATCCTTGTGGAAGATGATGTCCCCACGCGCATAGGTGCGGGAGCGGGTTGTCCGCGCCAGCTCTTGCAGATCGTCGGGGTGCAGCACCCCAAACAGGGGGGTTTTCCCCAGCAGCTCAACTGCCTTGGGGTGTGCGACGGAAAAGTAGGGAGGTCCGGCTGCCGGGCTAAACAGCGGTATA
>DAIUFO010000008.1:21786-26931 GCA_036844545.1 Chloroflexota bacterium | reverse complement strand
CGTGCAACTGGCTGCAGTGCATGGACAACTCCATGGACCCCATCCACTTCGAGCACCTGCACGCCGTCTTCGGCAACTATCAGCTCAAGAAGCTGGGCCGGCCCCCGGCCATGTTCCCGGCCCGCCACATCAAGATCGGCTTCGACCGCTTCGAGTACGGCATCATGAAGCGCCGCCTGCTGGAAGGCGAGCCGGAGGACATCGACGATTGGCAGATCGGCCATCCGGTGCTGTTCCCGAATACGCTGGCCGTAGGTGAGGAGCACCGGCCGATGCTCCAGATCCGCATCCCGGTCGACGATACGACCACTATGCACCTGCAATACGTGACCAGCCAGCGGCCGCAAGGCAGCCCGCGAGGACCGGTGGAGGTGTTCCGCAAGCCGCTGTTCGAGCCCGACGGCAAGATCATCGCCGATAACATCCCCAAGCAGGACGAGCTGGCTTGGGTTGCCCAAGGGCCAATCTCGCAACGCCCGCGGGAGCACCTGGGCGCCAGCGACGTCGGCGTCATCCTGTACCACAAGATGCTGTTCGAAGAGATGGAAAAGGTCGAGCGAGGCGAGGACCCGTTGGGCGTCATCCGCGATCCCGCGGTGAACCAGCCGATGATCCGGATTCGCCGCGAGCGCCAAGGCTACCAGGCCTTCCGGTCCAATTTCGAAGCGGAATACGAAAAGGTCGAGCACGCCCTGGCTGGCGCCCGTTAGCGGCAGCAACCCTGTGGGAGGGCTATCATCGGGCTTGCATGGCCGGCTGCGCCTCACTCCTCGATCCTGAGTGCCCCGTCCCGCGAGCGCACCAGCGGCTCGAGGATGCGCACCGCGGGTGGCACAACGCCGCGACGAATTACGCCAACCCCAACGCCTTTCGCCAGGGGCTGAACAGCATCCTGCAGGCGCTGCGCGGCGGCGCCTGGGCGCTCCAGCGGGAGACGCGCAGCGGCCAGGAGTTCCAGGCCTGGCACGACAGCTGGCACAGCCGTATCCGCGGCGACGAGGTCCTCCACTGGCTGGTTCAGACCCACCGCCACAGCGTTACCGAGGACGACCTGCAGCCCGCCAGCACGGCCCGCGTGACCCTCATGGTGAACGAGGCCGGCGAGGGTCATGAGCTGGCCGCCTTCACCGTGCCGCCGATGGTGCCCGCCGAGCTCATCGCCCGCCAGCTCGGCGAAACCCGCATGGGGCCGATCGTCCGCGCCGCCACGGTCATGGTGGTCGAGCGCCAATGGCGCGCCGGCGACCTGAGCGAATGGGAATTGTTGGAGGCCCTGGCGCACTGCTGGGGCGTGCTGGCCGAGCCGCTGCACGAGGTGCACCGCCAGCGCGGCCACGAGCTCGAGTCGGAACCGCCGCCGGAGACCGAGGCCGGAACACGCTTGCCGGGCCAGCCCGAGTGCATGAGCCTCTCCGACAAAGGCAAGACCGCCGTCTTCCGCTTGCGGAAGGGCCGCCTGCTCGGCCCTGAGCAAAGCGCCCTCGAAGGCGAGAAGGGCCTGCCCGAGCTGACCGACGACCGTGCCGGCAGCGAGTTCGAGGAGCCCGACCAGCCGCCCAAGCCAGATCCGCTGCGGCGCATGGCGTGGTACTTCGAGGACGCTCGCCACAAGCTGACCGCCGAGGGCAGCTACGGCCAGCGGGTCAGCCTGTTCGTGCCGGGCCAGGAGTGGATCTCGGTCGTGCTGACGCCCGCCGACAAGCAGGACCGCTACCATCTCTGGAGCCGCGTGGCTCACGAAGTGCGGCGCACCGGCGCCGAGGCCATGCTGACCATCTTCGAGGCAACTGGCCGTCGCCCCGGCGAAGGCCAACGTTTGGTGCTCGCCGCGGAAGCCGCCGACGGGCGCCATCGCACCTTCAGCGCCAGCATCGATCGCCGCGGTGGACAACTCCACTTCGGCCGTACCCGCTTTGACGAGGATGGCCGCCGCTGGTACTTCCTCGATCCTATTCGTGAGGTTTGGAAAACAGCCAAGTGAGCACTGACAATCCCGAGCTGCGCCACGACGTGGCCACCGCCAATCACATCATCGAGCGCTTCCACCTGTCCAACGCCTTCGGCCACGTGAGCGCTCGCATCCCCGGCACCAATACCTTCTATTTCCCCACCCGCCGCAGCCCCGGCCTGGCCGACGAGAACAACCTGCTGCTCATCAACACCGACGGCAACATCGTGTCCGGCACAGGCCAGGCCAACAGCGAGCTGTGGATCCACGCCCGCATTTACGCCGCCCGTCCGGACGTTGGCGCGGTGGTGCACGCCCATCCGATGGCGACGATCGCGCTGACGCAGATTGGCCAGCCGCACCGCGTGGTCCACAACAGCGCTGGCGTGTTTGGCGGCGGTGTGCCGGAGTACGAACGGGTCGGCCTCATCCGCAACCGCGAGCTGGGCGACCTGCTGGCGCAGTCCCTCGGCGGCGCCCACGCCGTCATGATGCGTGGCCACGGCTTCTCCGTCGCCCAGCCGGACATCCGCGCAGCGGTGGTGGCGGCCTGCTTCCTCGAAGAAAGCGCCGAGCTGAACCTGCGCATGCTGGCCGCCGCCGGTGGCGACGCCAGGCGCATCCGCGCCTATACGCGCGAGGAAGCCGCGCTCGTCAGCGACCAGCTGAACGAAGGCCCCCTGGCCCGCGCCTGGGAGTATTACTCCGCCGCCGCCGAACTGCGTCCCCTAGGCAGCTGAAGGCCGGGCCGGCGCGCCCTTTAGCTATGGTTTGTCCGTGATTAACGGCGTCTTCGCCGGCCGCTATCGCATCGACCAGCTTCTCGGCGAGGGCGGTACGGCCCGCGTTTATCGAGCCATCGACCTCCGGCTGGATCGCCCGGTGGCGGTCAAGGTGCCGCGGGATCAGTTCGCCGCCGACGTCGAGTTCGTGGAGCGCTTCGACCGGGAGGCGCGCACGGCCGCGTCGCTCTCCCATCCCAACATCATCAGCATCTTCGACGTCGGCCAGGACGGCGACCGCTCGTTCATCGTGATGGAGTTGGTGGACGGGAAGCCGCTGCGGCAGTATATCGACAGCGACGCACCCTTCGAGCCGCGCGACGTCACTACCATCCTCGACCAGCTGTGCGATGCCCTGGATTACGCCCATGACCAGGGCGTCGTCCACCGCGACCTCAAGCCTGAGAACGTACTGATCACCGCCCAAGGCCTGGTCAAGATTGGCGATTTCGGCATCGCCCGCGGCATCAGCGCCGCCACGCTCACCACCGCCGGCACGGTGATGGGCTCCGCTTACTACATCTCGCCGGAGCAGGCTCAAGGCCAACCTGCCACGCCTCGGAGCGACGTCTATGCCGCCGGTGTCATTGCTTATGAGATGCTGACAGGGCTGCGCCCCTTCTCGGGCGATACCGCCCTGGCAGTGGCCATGCAGCATGTCGAGGCCGACCCCGCCACGCCCAGCCGTCTCAATCCCCGACTGTCCGCCCGCATCGATGAGGCCGTGCTGAAGGCGTTGGCCAAGCATCCCTACCTCCGCTACGGCTCGGCCATGGATCTGGCCGACGCGGTCGCGGCAGCCTCTCAGCCCGCGCCCGCGCCCCCAGCCGGCCGGCCGGCCATGGACCCGCTGGCGGCCACCGTGGCCATGCCGGTGGTCCGTGCCGCCGCTGCCGGCGCCATGGCCATGCCGCTGGCAGCCGGGCCGGCGCTGTTGCGTACCGGCGGCCGGCACAGCCGGGGCGGCAGCGCCTGGACAGGCCTGATCGTGGGCCTGCTCGGGCTGGTGTTCGTGCTGCTGGCCTTCCTGGCCGGCGCGCAAGCGTTGCGCAGCCTGCCCGTCTTGCCGAGCATTGTTCCTTCGGCTCCGAGCGGACGCCCAGCCTCACCCAATCGCGGCCCCAGCGCCGGCGGCGTGGCCGTCCCCGGCAGTACGTCCACCGCCACGCCCCGTGCTTCGGGCTCAGCCACGGTCACGGAAACCACCACAGAAACGCCGACCATCACGCTCACGCCCACGACGACCGAAACGCCCGAGGTCACGCCCACCGCGCCGCCAACCTGGACGCCGGCGCCGGCAGTTCCAACTGCCACGCCCCAGCCTCCAGCCACGGCAACCGTGCCGCCGAACATGGCGATCGTGCCGTCACTCGTCGGATTGACCGAGGAGCAGGCTCAGCAGGCGATTAAGAACGCCGGCCTGGCCACGTCTTTCCCGAACTACCAGACGCAGTTCACGTCGCAGCCGATCGGGCGTGTGCTCAGCCAGCAGCCAGTCGCGGGGACCGTCGCCAACAAGGGCACGCCCGTGCTCATCGCCGTACGCCGCTGAGACGCGGCGGTCTTGCTTAGACGGCAGCCAGCTCGGGGAGGCTCTGCTTCACCTTGACCATCGGATCGAGGATGCGCTCCATGGCCATGGTGTGGCAACAGATCTGCCAGGCGGCGAAAAAGTCACAGTTGCAGTGCCATTTGTCGCCATTGAAGCTCACGTGGTGTATGCCGTTGTCGCCATCGAAGTCCACTTCGAGGTTGGTGAACGTCGCCCGTTCGGGACGCTCGGCGTACTGCTTCGCCTTGACGATCTTGTTGACCATGCTCGAATTCAAAGGCCTCTCCTCTTCGATCCGACTAGTGCGGCCAGGCGGCCGCTTGGCTTGAGATGGTCCATCCCTGCTGGGGGCTTGAAGCCATCATAACACTGCTCCGGGGGGCAAAAGTTATGCCCTTTGCAAGACCAATTTGATGGCCATTTTGCGTCCGCCGCGGCCTATTTCCGAGCGCTGCCGCAACCGCTACAGTGATGCCAGTCCTAGGGATGGCCAGCCCGGTCGCTCCAACGATGAACAGAGGGTCTCTCAATCTGAGTGACGGGGAGGGTCATGACGATGGTCGAGGTGAGCTGCCGCTATTTCCAACGCGGCTTCACTGACAGCGTAACTGAGGACGACAGTATCGCCGTCATCGGCGTCTGCACCCATCCTCGTCTCAAACGGGACAATCCCGATTGCGGAGCCTGCGTCATTCCGCGCTTGGCGCATCGCCAACTGTGCCCCGGCATCAGCCAGAAGTTCGACCAGCCGCGGCAAGAGCTCCGCTACCGCTGCACCATCCACCGCGTGAAGGTGCTTGACCCCTTCAGCCAGTGCAAGAGCCTGCGCGCCTGCCCCTTGGACCGAGAGGAGCTTGCCAGCT
>DAIUFO010000008.1:0-21686 GCA_036844545.1 Chloroflexota bacterium | reverse complement strand
TCCAGGAAGGACGCGATAGTCAGGTCCAACCAGGTGGTCAGGTCGCCCGCGGCGTGGGAGCTTTCGGGGTCCACCCAGCCGCTGGGCGGCTGATACCGCAGCGAGCGCTGCACCGCTGGCCGAGCCGAACCGTCCGGCCCGGCATACGAAATCTGTATCTCGGGCGCTGTCGAGGCCATCTGCGAGGCCATCAGCACCAGCGCGTGGCCGTTGGCCGTCAGCTGGCAGCGGGCCGAGGTACACGAGCCGACAATGATGTTCATGCGGCGCACGGCTGATTCGTCCGAGGCCACCTTGAAGCGCGTCTTGACGACGCGTGTGAAGAACTGATCGAAAAAGTCGCGGTTCTGTTCCAGCACACTGCGCGTGGCGACAGCCCGCTTCTTCTGAACCTGCTCCTCTTTTTCAGGCATGGTGCATCACTTCGTGCCGCATCTTGCTGCTCATTGTAGCAATAATGTCAAGGTATCGTGATCACGTGATCTTTGGTCGCTGACCGTCTCCGAAGCAGGAAGCCTCCGCCGTGCCAACTGGGCTTCGATTGGCACAGTGTGTGCGTGGGCATTCGCCGCTGCAATGGCCCCTACCACCAAGCGCACCATCGTCGAGCGCCGCCAGCGCCAGCGCGCGGCCCGACACACCGTCGCCAAGCCGCTGCTGTTCGCGCTCGCGGCAGCCATGTTCATGTTCATGCTGCTGGTTGGCGCGTTGATGGTGCCCTTCGTGGGTGGCCTGCTGGCTGCCACGAAGGCATCCGACGCGCTCGGCGCCATCCAGGCCCGACCCCACGGCGCCACATTCCAAACATCGCGCATCTTCGACCGCAACGGCACGCTGCTGTACGAGTTCGTGGATCCGACGGCCGGCCGCCGCACTGTCATCAACCTGGCCGACGTGCCGGAGAGTGTCATCGACGCCACCATCGCCGTGGAGGACAAGAACTTCTACACCAATCCGGGCTTCGACGTGCAGGGCCTCACGCGAGCCGCCTACGCCGATCTGATCAGCCACAAGATCGTGGAGGGTGGCAGCTCCATTACCCAACAGCTCGTCAAGCAGGTGTATCTCACGCCCGAGGTCAGCTTCGACCGGAAGATCCAAGAAATGGTCATCGCCTTCACGCTCACCCGGACCATGACCAAAGACGAAATCCTGCAGATGTACCTCAATGAGATCTATTACGGCAACCAGGCCTACGGCATCGAGGCTGCCGCCGAGGCCTACTTCGGCAAGAACGTCCGGGATCTGGACTTGGCCGAAGCAGCCATGCTGGCCGGCCTGCCGCAATCGCCCTCGCGGTACGATCCCATCACCAATCTGAAGACGGCCAAGCGGCGTCAGATGGTCGTCCTCAACCTCATGGTCGACCAGGGTTACATCAGCCCCAACCAGGCGGCAGCGGCGCGCGACGAGCCCCTCGAGTTCGTCAGTCAGGGCATCGACATCAAGGCTCCCCACTGGGTGTTCTACGTCCGCGACTACATCGAGAAGAAGTACGGCCCCAACTTCATCTACGGCACTGGCCTGAGCATCAAGACCACCCTGGACCTGGACCTGACCAACAAGGCTCAACAGATCGTCCAGCAGGACTTGGCCAAAATACCGCCCAGCAAGAACGTCAACGACGCCGCCCTGGTGGCCGTGGATCCCGACACCGGCCAGATCCTGGCCATGGTCGGCTCGCGCGACTACAACCAGCTGTTCCCCAACGGCACCATGGATGGCCGCTTCAATGCCGCCACCGCCTCGATCCAGCCGGGCTCGTCGTTCAAGCCATTCGCCTACGTGACCGATCTCGAGAAAGGCCGGACGCCGGCGACGATGGTGCTCGACTCCGATCTGGGCCATACCTTTCCGGACGGGCCAGGCGTGTGGTTCACACCCAAGAACTACGACCTCAAGTTCCATGGCTGGCTGCCGTTGCGCTATGCCCTGGGCAACTCGCTGAACGTGCCGGCAGTCAAGGTCCTGGCCGACGCCGGCGTGGACCCAACCCTGGCCACGGCCCACGCTATGGGCATCACCACCCTTACCGATCGGGCTCATCTTGGCTTGGGACTGTCGCTGGTACTGGGCGCCGGCGAGGTCACGCCGGTCGACATGGCTTCGGCCTACGGGGTGTTCGCCACGGGCGGCCAGCGCTACCCGCTGGACCCCATCTTGAGCATCACGGACGCAAACGGCAAGGTCCTAGAGCAGTACCAGAAGCCCAAGCCTCAGCAGGTGCTGAAGCCGGAGTACGCCTACCTCATCAGCAGCATGCTGTCCGACGATCACGCTCGCGAGATGGAGTTCGGCGCACACTCCGCCCTGTGGCTGGGCGATAAGCCTGTCGCCGTCAAGACCGGCACCACGGACGAGTTCCGCGCCAATTGGACCATCGGCTACACCCCCTCGCTGTCCGTGGCGGTGTGGGCCGGCAACAGCAACCACACGCCCATGAACAACGTCATCGGCATCGACGGCGCCGGGCCGATCTGGCACGACTTCATGGAGTACGCCCTGCGCGACACGCCGCCACAGCCGTTCCCGGTGCCGCCCAACATCGTCGAGACGTGCGTGCCCACCAACACCGGCATGCCGCCAGGCGGCGCCCAGAAATGCTGGCACGAAGTCTTCGTGAAGGGCACTGAAAAGACAGCCGTGGGGCAGTCGATCACCATCGGTGGTGGCGCCTATAACCGGCCCACCGGCTCCGCGGCCTCGAGCGCCAGCTCGAGCGCGTCGGCCAGCGCCAGCGCTCCCGCGCCGGCCAGCTCCAATCCGGCAGCGCCCAGCCCCAATCCGGCGCCCCCCGCGGTTCCCCCGGTCCCTGTGGCGGGCGCGCCAGCTCCAGCGCCGCAGCCAGCGCCGCCACCTGGCCGCGGCAAGGACAAGAAGCCCTAGTCCTCTGGGAAGAAGGCGCTGATCGGCGTCCGGAAGCCGGGCGCCGCACGATATCCAGGCGCTCCTTGATGATCAGCGACACATCCAGAGCGCGCAGGCTCTGCCCACCCCGTCCACGCGAAAGCC
The DNA here is from genome assembly GCA_036844545.1 of Chloroflexota bacterium. Classification (GTDB taxonomy): domain Bacteria; phylum Chloroflexota; class JAJPGV01; order JAJPGV01; family JAJPGV01; genus DATGVV01. Next base: position 18,674 of record DAIUFO010000008.1, on the reverse strand, counting down.
CAAGGAGACTGACGAGCGACTGGTACCCTGGTCAGGCGCCGGTCCCAGTGGGACGGGCAGCACACGTCTGACAAGGTGGGAATGAAGCCATGAGCCAACCGCGACTCGACGGCAAGGTCGCCATCGTTACCGGCGCCGGCAGCATCATCGGCATCGGCCGGGCCATAACGCTCGCGCTGGTCGGAGCCGGCGCGCGCGTAGCCATGCTGGACATCGACGCCCAAAGCCTGGAGCGGAGCGCGGCCGATGCGCGACAGGTTGGCGGCAAGGACTGCGTGGCGACGGTGGTCGCCGACGCCACCAACCCCGAGTCCGTCGAACACGCGGTGCAGCGCGCGATTGCCGAGCTGGGTGGGCTGCACATCCTGGTCAACAACGCCGGGATCAACCCGCGGTTCGGGTTCTGGGACCTGCCGGCCGAAGCCTGGCTCAAGACTATCGCCACCAACCTGAGCGGGCCGTTCCTGATGGCCAAAGCTGTGGCGCCGCACCTGCGCGCCCAGGGCTGGGGGCGCATCATCGGCGTCACCACCAGCCTCGACACCATGCTCCGGACCATGCCCTATGGTCCGTCCAAAGCCGGCCACGAGGCGTTCATGGCCGTGCTGGCCAGCGAGATCGAAGGCACCGGCGTGACGGCCAACATCCTCATACCCGGCGGGCCGGTGGACACCTACATGACACACGGCCTGGGCTACGAGTCCGACTCGCTGCTCAAGCCGGAGGTGATGCAGGCACCGATCGTCTGGCTGGCCTCCGACGAATCCGCCGGCATCCACGGCCGGCGGATCATCGCCCAGCATTGGGACGAAAGCCTGCCCATCGAGCGCCGCCTGGAGAAGTCCAGCGCGCCCATCGCCTGGCCCCAGCTCGGCCGCCCAGCCGCGGAGCGCGGCAGCCGATAAGACCGCGACTTGCAGTGACGCCGGCCGCTACGCGTATTCGGGTTAGCCGCCGGCAGCGGTCATCTCCGATCTGATGCGGCGCACCGTTTGGACGATGTCGTCGACGTCCAGGGTGAGCGCCGCCATCCGCAGTTGCCGCTGGTACAGCTCAGGAGACACTTGCCCGGCTATTTCGGGCTCGAGCACGTGGAATACAGGGAGTCCCAACGGGATCCCAGCCAATGGACCGGCGTAGGTCGGGTCGCCCATCGTCACGGTTGCCGCGTACAGCTCCGCGGCGTCCGCGTTGGGCGAGCCCAGCAGCACCACCAGGTCTTCCTTGCCGACGTTGTCGACGACCCGCTTGATGCTGGCCTGATCGTCCAGGTCCATGGCCCCAGCGCTTGTTCAGACGAAGCACTGGGTGATGTTGTACACGACCTCCGCGCCAAGACTCTCAGCGATCTCGCTGATGGCGTCGCCCTGGATGCCATCGCGTTCGCCGATGGCAATAACTCTCTTGCCCTTGAGCTCCAATAACTCCTCCTTACGTCGACCTGCCATCATCATAGGTCCACTCCGGCCAGCAGGCCGGCGGTCCAGGACGAGATGCCCACTTTGACCGCGTCCATGGATCAATGTGGCGTGGGGAACACCAGCGACTTGATGACCACCGGGGCTGCGCCCGATGCCGGGATCAAGCTGCCCACGTCGATGTAGTCGAAGTCCTGCAGCTCGATGCCGTCGATCGACACAATGCCGTTGGTCAGTCCCAGCTCCTCGCGGATGTGCAGCCCCAGCAGCCCGCCCACATCGCTGTCGCAGACCAGCACCAGCGGCTGGCCGGCCGCCATCTGAGCCTCTTCTGCCTCGATGATGCCGCGCGACAGCGCATCCAGCCGGCTGTACGTGGCTGAGCCCTCCCACTCGATGGCCAGCGCCACCGATCGGTCGGGCGGATGGAGGTCCAGCCGGGCGACCGCGGCGCGCAGCAAGCTGGCCACTTCGGCCGCGTCGATCTCGCTTTCGGAGAGCGGCAGCCTCGGCCGCACCACCGGCACGTTCCGGATCGGGACGGCATCCTCCGGCGACACGAAAATGGTATTGCCGCTGACCTGGACCGTGTACTGCGAGGCGCCGATGACTGTCGCCCGGATGCCGGCGACCGGCTCCAGCAGTCGCACGCCCAGCGCCTCGGCTCGCTGCCGGATCTCTTGGGCGAAGGGCTGCCCCAGGTCGCCGAACGTCCGCGGCTGCCGGCCGTAGATGAACTCCGACACTCCGCCGGAGAAGACGATCCCATCCAGCTTGCCGTCGATGCGAACGGGATCCGCCCGCAGCAGCTCTCTGGTCTCGGGCGACAGCGCCTTGCCCGCCACCAGCTCGAACACGCGATCTGCCTGGTAGGCTGCGAACCGCCGTTGATCGGCTTCCGAGAGCAGCTGTCCGACGGCCAGCTCCATGTCCAGCCGAACGGCCATCCGCCGGGCCGCATCCTCCAACCGAACCACCACCCCGCTCTCGTCCAGCGCCACCAGCCGGGCGCCCGTCTCGATGGCGGCCACGCTCTCCACCCGGCCGCCGCGGCACAGGGTGAACTTGGTGGTGCCGCCGCCGATGTCCACATTCAGGATGGCTCCCATCTGCGCCGAGGCCGCCACCGCCCCCGAGCCGTGGGCCGCCAGCGACGCCTCCAGCCGGTCGCCCGCGCTCACCGCCACGAACTTGCCGGCCTCCGCCGCGAACAGGTCGCCGATCATGCGTGAGTTCTCACGCAGCAAGGCCGTGCCGGTCAGGATCACGGCGCCGCTGTCCACCTGATCGCGGTTGATCCCTGCTGCGCGGTACTCGCCCTCGATGAATTCCTCCAGCCGGCGGCCGTCGATCTCGGTCGGGCTGGCGTAGGGTGTGAGCAGGATGTCCGACTCGCGCAGGACGGCCCGCTTGGTCATGACGTAGCGCTGGCCGTCCCGCTCCAGCTCCAGGTGAGAGAACACCAGGTGCGAAGTGGAGGAGCCGATGTCGACGCCGACGCTCGTCAGCTCGATGTGGTCGTCGCCGAGGATGTCCCGGCCAGCAGAGGTGAAGCCGAGCGCGCTCAGCGCCGGCCTGCCGTAAACGTAAAGGTAAGCACGTTTCGATTTTGTCATGCTGAGCCCAGCGAAGCATCCGTCGCCCTCCGTGCTAGTCTGATCCACGCACCACATCTGGGGAGAGACACACATGGCGGATAAGCTCGAATTTCGCGAACCAACCGGCGACGAGGCGGTTGGCTACCGCACCTACACACCCACCAAGAGCGCCTACGAGGGCTTCATGGAAGAGGAAGGCATTCCCATCTTCCGGGGCATCGGCGTGCGCGACACTCGCGACCTCGAGCTCGGTGAGTGGAAACGTATGGGCGGTAAGGGCATATTCCTCGCTCTCGAAGGCTTGGAGGGCCTCAAGGGCATGTATGTGGTCGAGGTGCCACCGCGCGGCGCGCTTAACCCGGTAAAGCACATGTACGACGAGTTTTTCCTGGTCGTGGAAGGCCGCGGGACCACCGAGGTGTGGTCCGACGGCCAGACCAAGCCTCATGTGTTCGAGTGGGGGCCGGGCACGCTGTTCATGGCGCCGCTCAATGCCAACCACCGCCTGGTCAACGCGACCTCCGGCAGGGCGCTGCTCATTGCCTCAAACAACGCCCCGCCGGTCATGAACATCTACCAGAGCCGGCGGTTCGTGTTCGACAATCCGTATCAATTCAAAGAGCGGTTCGACGGCAGCGAAGACTACTTCAAACCCAAGACGGATATCGAGGCGGAGAAGGTTCGCGGCCGGGCTGCGATCCGCAGCAACGTCTTCACCGACGTCGTGAACTGCGAGCTGCCGCTGGATAACCAGCGCGCGCCCGGCTACCGCCGCATCCAGCCCTACTTCAGTGGCTTCATGGCGGACGCCAGCACCGGCGGTTTCGTGGCCCAATATCCCAGCGGGCGCTACTCCAAGGCTCACTATCACCTCTCCGGCGCCGTGCTGGTCTGCCTAAAGGGTTCCGGCTACACCTTCAACTGGCCCGTGGACCTGGGCCCGCACCCCTGGGAGGACGGGCATGGCGACCAGGTCGATATCTGTGAGTACGTCGCCGGCGGTCTCGTGGCGGCGGCACCGGGCGGCGGCAACTGGTTCCATCAGCACTTCAGCAGCAGCCGCGAGCCCATGCGTGTCATCAACTATTGGGGCGGACCGACCGGCCGCTGGGGCATCTTCGACGAGCCGGAGGGCACCGGCGACGGCCAGGTCAAGGCCGGCAACCTATTCGGCATTCACGAGGGCGGACGCACCATCCTGTACTACGAGGAAGACCCTTACATCCGCAAGTACTACGCGCAGCGTCTTCGCGACGTCGGCGTAGAAATGCAAATGCCGGAATCGGCCTTCGCCGCGCCCCGCTGAGGCCCCAGCCCGCCGTTGACAATTGCCAACGCTGGGCGCTACTATCCGTAGACGCTGGCAACCATGCCAAGCACCTCCTAAGGCAGGTGACGAAATGCCCGCATTGAAGGGCCGCGAAGCAGTGAGGGCTGCCGACCTCGAGCAGACCTACACGTTCGTGCTGTTGCTTCAGGGAGGCAACCCCCTCGAGCATCTCGACGCGCTTTTCGAGGCTGGTTGTGACGATGCTGTCTTTGGACGGCGGAACGGCGTGTACTTCGCGGAGTTCGATCGCGAAGCAGCTGACTTTCCCGAGGCTGTGGAAACTGCCATTCAGCAAGTTGAGCGCGCAGTGCCGGCTCTTTCAGTTGTCCGTGTCGAACCGGACGAGTTGGTGAATGGTTCAGCTATTGCCGAACGGATGGGTCGGACCCGTGAGAGCATCAGACTCCTTGTTGAGCATCGGCGGGGGCCGGGAGACTTTCCTCCACCCGTGACGTGGGTCGCGAGTAAGCATCCTCTCTGGCGCTGGTCTCTCGTCGCTCAGTGGTTCGCGGATAGGCTCGGCGAGAGCACAGAAACGACGACGAGAAGCGCTTTCCTGGCAGCGTGCAACGCAGCCTTGGAAGTACGGAATTACACGCCACGTCTGAGTCAGCCCAAAGAGCGTGAGGTTGTCCGGCGAATCGTTGCTGAAACGCCGGGCATTGGCGGCTCCCGTCGGCGCTAAACCTCCCGGTCCAGCAGCGTCGCCACGCCAATGCCGCCGCCGCAGCACATGGTCTGGAGCCCGAAGCGGACGTCGCGTCGTTCCATCTCGTGCAGCAGCGTCGTCATCAGCCTGGCCCCGGTGGCGCCGAGGGGGTGCCCCAACGCGATTGCCCCGCCGTTGACGTTCACCCGCCCCATGTCTGGCTGCAGCTCGCGCTGCCAGGCCAGCACCACCGGCGCGAACGCCTCGTTGATTTCCACCAGATCCACGTCTGACAAGCGCAGCTTCTGGCGTGACAGCAGCTGCTGTGTGGCCGGGATGGGCCCCGTCAGCATGATCACCGGGTCTACCCCGACCACGCGCTGCCCGGCGATCCTGGCGCGATATCGAAGGCCCAGCTCCCGCGCCTTCGACTTCGAGGCGATGACCACCGCTGCCGCTCCGTCCGAAATCTGGCTGGAGTTTCCGGCCGTCAGGATGCCGTCCTCCTTGAACGAAAGCTTCAGTCCTGCCAATCGCTCCGGAGACGTATCCGCCCTCGGCCCTTCGTCCCGCGTCGAAGCGCCCACCGGCATGATCTCCTCGTCGAAGCGCCCCGCGGATATGGCTGCGAGCGCCTTCTGGTGCGACCCGAGCGCGAATTCGTCGGCCTCCTCCCGCGAGATACCCCAGCGCTCGGCGATCAGCTCGGCCGAACAGCCCTGGTCCACCAGCTCGTAGCGCTCCAGCAGCTCTGGCGGAAAGGGATTGCCAGTGCCGCGGCTGCTGAACATCGGCACCCGCGTCATGTGCTCGACGCCGGCGCCAATGACGATGTCGCACACGCCGCTCTGGACCAGGCTGGCCGCGAAATGGACGGCCTGCTCGCTCGAGGCGCACTGACGGTCCAGTGTCGTGGCCGGCACCTCCACCGGGAAGCCCGCCGCCAGCACGGCGTTGCGGCCCACGTTGAACGCCTGCTCGCCCACCTGCGACACGCAACCCACGATGACGTCGTCCACCTGCTGGGGCGTAATGCCCGCCCGCCGCGTCGCCTCGCACAGCACCTCCGCCAGCAAGCTCACCGGATGGACGCCCGAAAGCTGCCCGTTCCGCCGGCCCACCGGCGTCCGAACCGCAGCGACGATGACCGCCTCTTCCATGAAGGCAATAATGCAGCACATGGCCCTCCGAACCCCAAGCCAATACATCCAAAGCCTCCGCGACGACCGCGGCGTCTATTTCCGCGGCCAGCGCGTGCCCGAGGTCACCCAGCATCCCGCCATCCGCGTCGGCATCTACCGCAAACTGGCGGGCCGGCCGTTCCGCCGCGGTCGGGTACGCCGGCGAGGCCAAGCTGGTGGACGCGGCTGGCTCGGTTAGGCAGCAACCGCCTGTTTCGAGAGGTAGGCGTCGAACTGGTACTCCCTAAACACGCTGCTCAGCATGGCCGCGATGTCGCGTTGGGACGTTCCCTCGGCCAGTACTCGCAGCAGCGTACGGTCTTGGTCGGTAAGAGATTGAGCCGACTCTCGGGTGTTGTCGTACCTCTTCTCGCCGAGAACCGTCTGCAGCAGCCGCAGCGCTGTGGCCGCCGGTAGGTAGGGCATGTCCACGGAGGCGTTGCGGACGGCGTCGCGGATCTCGTCGGGCGAGTTGCTGGCGATCAGGTAGCCGCTCGCTCCGGAGAGGATCGCCTGCAGCAGCTGACTGTCGCTGTCGCTGGCGCTGAGGAACACCACGTGTGTTTCCGGCAGTATCTGGTGCAGGCGTTTGGCGTTTTCGAAGGCGCGCTCATCAGCCGTATGTACGTCCAGCACCACCACGTCCGGGTGCTGCCCGATGGCCTCGGCCAAGAGGTCTGGGCCGGCCGTGGTTTCAGCGGCTACCCGAATGCGGTCGTCTTCGGACAGCAAGTCGCGCACGCCGCGGCGGAAGATGGCATGGTCGCCGGCGACGATAACCCGCACTACGCGCCTGTGCTCCATTGCCGTTCGGCCCGTCCCTTGAACCATCTGGGTTAAGGCGCTTCCCAGGAAAAGCGGTCGGTGTTCAGCCGCGAAGCGAGGCCGACCGGGCCGTTAATCCAAGTCGTGTAGCCATTGGTGAACGCCGTCCAGTTGTCCGCTTTGCGCCAGACCATGAGGCCCTTGCTCGTATGTTGCGTGGCGTCGCCGTTGGCCTGGCTCTTTTGATTGTCTAAGCAACTGCCAATATCCAGGACGACCATGTCGCGGAGTGTATTGAAGCCGAGAACGAACTGACAGTCAGCGGCCGCCCCGGGTACAGAGATTGGCGGCGGAACGATCGCGGGCTCGGGCGTTAACACCTGGGCGAATATCTCGGTGTAATAGAAATGCCCGTTGGCGCCCGGTCCCGCGACGCCGGTCCCAAGCTCGTTGTAGCGCGGGTCGAGGATGTTGGCCCGATGCTCGGGGCTGGTCATGAGTTGGCTGTTGGCCACGTCCAGTGATTGGCCCCAGGCGTAGTTGTTCTCGGCCAGGTTCTCGCCAGCGGAGGCGTAGGGGAAGGCGACGCTGTTCAGCATCGTCTGGAACACCAGGCTGCCATCGGGCGCATAGTGGGTGAAGGCGCCGGTCGCGGCAATCTGCTGGCTCCGCTGCCGCGCCAGCCCGGCCAGCACGCCGTTGGCCGCGAGTCCCGGCAGGCCGTTGGCTGCGCGGTCGGCGTTTACCTCAGCCAAGAGCTGGCTCTCGGGCGCGGTCATCTGCGCGGCCGCGCCGGCAACGTCACCGCTGTGCCGCTCCGGCGCGCGGACGATCTTCGCGCCGAACAGGCCGACGGCTAGAGCCAGTGCCGCCACGATAACAAGGGCGCCGCCCTTCTTGCGAGAGGCATGCCGCTGGGCGAGCTTAAAGGTCAGCCTGTGGCCCTCGATGACTTCGCGCACGCCGATCTTGATTGGTTGTAAGAACATGAATGTTGCACGATCTTGTCGTTCCTGTATTTCCATGCTAGGCCTCGACAGGCGCGGCAACAATCGCTGAACGAACGAAAAACGGAGGCCGAAGCGCTACCAGCGTGTGGCGGCGAAGTGGCGTCCATCCGCGGCGCCAAGCTGGCCGGATGGAGATAGGGCGATCATTCCTCGTGCTTGAACTTCTTGACTATGCGCCATTCGTTGACGCCATCGTTCGTCCGCTGGTAGGCAAGGCCGTCTGCCGCGGCGCGCGCGAGTGCGAGTCCATAGCCGCCTTCAGGCAGCTCTTGATCATTCGGACCGGGCCGCGGCAAGGTTGATTCCTCGAACGGTATTCCTCGGTCCGTGAATAGAGCCTCCACACGATCGGGATAGGCGGAGAGAAGGAGTTCCAACGTGTGGTTGGGACCACCAGTTGGGTAGGCATGTTCAACGATATTGGCAGCAATTTCGGCCACTGCAGCGGCAAACCGCATCGCAAATTCGGTATCGACGGCTGTGGGCAGTTGTTGGTCCAGCTTCCCCCAAAAAGTGTCTAGTGCGCTATGGACCCGCTCCAGCTGATCAGCCCGAGCGGCCATCGCGCTGGTCGTCTCAACGATGACGTCACTACTAGTACTCAGCGAGCGCCTCTTCCAGCGTCGCGTACGGGTGCAAAACCCGATCCAAGCGGGTGAGCTCGAGGACTACGCGCACTGGCTGGCTTGGACACGCAATTCGCAAATCCCCACTGGCTAAACGAGCCGACTTCAGCCCGCTGATGAGCGCGCTCAGGCCCGAGCTGTCCATGCTGGCAACCTGCGACAAGTCGACGACCAGGCGGTGATGGCCGGCTGACACCACATCCGCGAGTTTCTGCTTTGTGTCGGCTGCCGTGAGCAAGTCAAGTCGACCACTTGCTTTGACAACAGCGACGCCCTGACGCGGCACCTCAACAGTCAGCTCCACTGACGCCTCCTATCAGGCAAAACTGTGACTCGCCCATCTTATCCAGCACTCATCCAAGGATGCCCTGGGACATCGTTGTCTGTGCTGACGACAGCGGCAAAAGCGCTTAGATGGCGCTGGCCGGTACCGTGCTGCCCCGAGAACGACACTGAGACAGGCCAGATCGTACCCAATCCAAAGCCCGTTGAGCAGCACAGGCGGCCAGTCAGTGGCGAGCCCCATCGCCACACGAACCAGCCCGTAGGCCGCTGCCCCAGCCAGGAGAATCATTGTGACTATCTGGACTCGCACCGGTCCCAACTGGCTGCCGCCTTCTTGTCGGGTCTTAGGCGTGACCACGAAGCCAAGTGTCCCGCCGAAATAGGTGCCTACGACAGTTGCAAACGCTCTGATCCAGAGTGGAAAAAGCGCCAGGCTGTACTGCTGACCCCGCCAGGTGTGCAACCCGCGACTCGCCACCACGAACAGCAGTTGGTTGACGAGGAGAAACGGAAGCAGATGGCCGAAGAACACGAATGAATATGCCCGAACCGGTAACCAGCCGAAGACCAGGAACAGGATCGGTGCTGAGAGATAGATGACGCTGAAGAACCCCGATAGATAGGTCCACATGGTCGCTAAATACATCAGCCGCTGACCCAGGCCCAGGCCTCTTACCAACAAGGGGTTCTCTCGGAGCATGCCCTGCAGGGTGCCCTGGCACCAGCGGAGTCGCTGCTGCAATGAACTGCCGAGATCTTCCGGGGCAAGACCCTGAGCAAGCACTTCGCTATGGAACACTGACTGCCAGCCAAGCGAGTGGAGCCTCATAGCCGTCGCCATGTCTTCTGTCACCGAAATCGTGGCCAGCGGCATCACCGGCTGGGCCTCATCCGAGCGATCCAAGTCGACCGCCTGGAGTAGCCCTCGAACAGCCTCGATACTGGCCAGCGGTGAGACATCGCGATTGGCCAGGCGGGTGGCGGCAGTATCCTCATCGAGGAGTTCAGCAAACGTGTCCATGGCCGGTACTTCATCAAATCCTTGGAGCGAAGCAAGCTCGGCCTGAATCTGATCGAGGTCGGCGTTAACCAGGCGCCGCGAGATCTCGTCCGCACAACGCTGAAACCTCCAGGTAGCTTGCTGGACGGGTTCACCGCGATCGATGGCTGCACGCGCTTGTCGAGCTGCAAGGCGCAAGTCCGTCAGCGCACCCCTGGCACCCTCCGCGTCAGATGTCTTGACGTGCCGTGCTGCTTGGCGCAAGAGGCGGTCGGCTGCCCGAAGTGCCCGTTTCACTTGACGGTCCAGTTCGTCCACGTAGCGGCGCACCCCCAGCTGCATGAGCGCCTCGCGCCTCAAGACTGCGTTGGAGCCGCAAAAGAAGGCAGCGTTCCAACCGTCTTTGCCCTGCTGAATTGGGCCGTAAAAAAGCGGGGCTTGACTACCGAGGGGATCGCTGAGCGGAACGTTGTAGAAGTACTGCGGTGTTTGGACGAATGCCACTTTCGGGTCTGCGAAATAGCCCAACGTGCGGTCCAGGATGTCGGCGCTGGGGATCTGATCGGCGTCCAGAACGAGGATGAATTCTCCTGACGTCTGGAGCAGGGCATTGTTAAGGTTGCCCGCTTTAGCGTGATGGGGACGACCTTTCCAATCCTCGTTGCGGACAATGTAGCCCGCACCTTGCTCGGCAGCCATGGTTCGCATCGCCGTTGACGTCCCATCGTCGAGTACGTAAGTTTGATGCGGGTAGCGGATGCCAACGGCAGCGCGCGCAGTCTTGCGCACCAACTCGACCGGCTCGTTGTAACACGTTATGAAGACATCGGTGGTGGCACGCTCCGGATATGGCAGAGGCTCGCCCCGGACACGTAGTCGCCACATCGTGAGTCCAAAAAGCCACGCGTCAAGGTAACTGTAAGTTTCAGCCGCCACCAGGCAAAGAGCGATGGGCCAATATTGCCAATTGATCGATGATGTGTAGCGCCAGCTCAAATAGAACGCGCCCAGGAGCAGGTTGGCGGCTACAAGGAATCTGATGGTGAAGGAGCGGCGTGAAATCGCCCGAGCAGTTGGCCGGTCAGATAGGGCTGTTAGAGTCGGCGAGGTTAGAAGTGACCCGCTCATCGCTGTGTTACCCGTGCCCAACGACGAGTAGTCGCATACAACGGTATCCGGCCTTCTCAGGTAGTTCGCCTAAGCGCCAGGACAGTCGCATCGTCGGCGAGAACCTCCGGGTTGCCCACCATGCTGAAGAGGCGGTCCCGTATGTCGTCCGCGGTGGAGGCGCCTTTCAGTTGGCTTGCCAAAAAAGCTCTCTCGAGCGGGTGATCAGCATCACGCTCCGTCAGACCGTCCGTGTAAACCACCAGCGCAGCGCCTTTTTGCAACTCGTATGTGCCTTGTGTGTAGGACTGGCTCGGAAGCATGCCGAGCGGCAGCCCGCCCGCGGGCAAGTCATCAAATGCCCCATCCGCTTGCAGGACGAAAACGTGGCCGTGACCTGCATCCACGTACGTAATGCAGCCGGTTGTCGCCTCCAGCTGGGCGAAGAACAGGGTCACGTAGCTCCCAGATCGTTCGAAGTCTTCGGCAAGTGCGTCCGAGACGTACTGAATCGCTGCCTTGGGCTCTTCGTTACGCGCAGCGGTCCGCATGGCGGCTCGAACGGTAGCCATTAGGAGCGCCGCCGGCATGCCCTTGCCCATTACGTCGCCCACAGCGAGATTACAGATACCGTCCTCCCTAAGCTGCCAGTCATAGAAATCACCGCCAACTTCCAGGGCGGGGATGCATCGGGCTGAGAGCTCGTATCCCGGCAGGTCAGGGATATCCCGCGGCAGCAGCTCTGCTTGAACGTGAGCTGCCCGCGCTAATTCCTGCTCGAGCTCCCGGCGGCGCGTGTCCAATTGCATACGCAACGACGCGTTTTGGCGCCGCATCTCAAGGCGCGACACGGTACGTTGCAGCACGGCCTCTAACTCGGTCCGCTCGAACGGCTTCCGGAGGTAATCATCGGCGCCTCGGCGGAGTGCCTCGGTCGCGACCTGTTCCGATCCGAAGGCCGTGGTCATGATGACGGCGACATCAAACGCCTCCGCTCGAACCCGCTCCAACACCTCTAGACCTCCAATGCCGGGCATGGAGACATCGAGAAATATGAGATCCGGAGGATGGTCATGAATGGCAGCCAAGGCCTGTTTGCCGTTAGGTGCCCCTGTCGTCTCGTAGCCTCGCGCACCAAGACGGGTTCGCAGCAGGAGGTTGATGGCAGGATCGTCGTCCACCACGAGCGCTCGGTGCACACTGGTATGAGCAGGGTCCGCTGACGGACATGCCGAGTCGGTTGCCTCAGTCGGACGGTCCGAACTCGTGAGCGATGAAAGCAAGCTCATCTGCTAGCCTATCCTCACCGCAACCGGATTGCGAGCTGGGCCGGCAACCAGTCCCGCGACTTTTGCCAAGAGCTGCCGCTCGTCAAATGGCTTCACAAGATAGTCGGCCGCGCCAAGACGTTTTGCTCCGCTTTCCTCCCGTGAAATCGACAGAATGACCACGGGGATGTCCGCCGTTAACGGCTCGTCTTTCAGCCGGCCGAGCACCTGCATCCCGTGGACGTCCGGCAAGTGCAGATCAAGCGTGATCAGGTTGGGCTGTTCAGTTTTCGCGAGCTGAAGAGCTGCACTCCCATTGCTGGCGGCAATCACCTCATACCCAGCCCGACCCAGATACCGGCGTATGAGGGCCAGGTGATCGGCATCGTCATCAACGACGGAACCTTCGCACTTTCCATGGGGACTGGTTCTGCCTGGCGACCTGTCGGCTCTGGTTCCCTCGAGAGAGGCAGCTCAAAGGCAAACGTTGACCCCTGGCCCGGTGTGCTGGAAACCTCCATTTGACCACCATGCATCGCAACCAGCGAGCGGGTGATGGACAAGCCTAGGCCCGTGCCGCCAACCTCCTCCGTAGCGCGGTTTTGCGCTCGGAAGAATTTACTGAACAGCTTCGCTTGATCGTCCGCTGAAATCCCAATGCCACTGTCGATAACCTCCACCCGTAAGCTGGACCCCCGAAGGCTGGCGGCAATCTTGATCGATCCACCTTCTGGCGTGTACTTGTGAGCATTGGACACGAGGTTCACGAGTATTTGGGTCAAGCGACTTTGATCGGCCCAGGCATTGGGAAGGTCCTCGGGCAAGTGCAAGGTGAGGATCTGGTGCTTCGTTTCGAGTTGCGGCCTGAAAGTCGTTGTGACCTCCGCGATGATCCTTCGGATGTCTACTGGACCAGGGTTAAGCTCGATTTTCCCGGCGTCAATGCGAGACACGTCCAGTAGATCGTTTATCAACGCGACCAAACGATCGGCGCTCGCCTTCACAATGCCGAGGAACTCCCGCTGCGCTTCGTTGATCTCGCCGGCCTCCTCGTCCAGCAACAGGTCTATGTAGCCCTTCACCGATGTGAGAGGCGTGCGAAGCTCGTGCGACACGAGCGCCACGAACTCACTCTTCATGCGATCGACTTCGCGCTCTTTGGTGACGTCGCGATAGGCGTACAACCGCCCCAGGTTCTGCCCGTCATCGCTGGCAACCGGCGTTGAATACAGCTGGAGCTCACGGGACTCGGGCCAGCGCTGAAACACAATCTCCGACAGCTGCCGGTCCGGATCATTGAGACTGTCCGCAACGAGCGCAACGAATTCATCGGGTTCAGCAAAGATCCTTTGGACGATTGGCAAGAGCTCCTGGAGACGCTTTCCCAGCACAGTCTCGGCGGGAGTACCGAACAGCTTCGCAGCCCCCTTGTTCCAACTCAGAACCCGGCTGTCCGTGCCGACCAGGACCATTGCCTCGGTAGCCGCATCCAGGACTGCGCGCATTTCTCCGCGGGCTAGTTCGGATATTTTCACCGTCCGCTCCAGTTCGCCCAGCACCCCTCGCAGCCGCGTATCCCGCGCCTCCAACTCGTCCGCCATGGTGTCAAATGTCCGTCCCAGCTGCCCAATCTCGTCTCGCCGTTTCAATCCGGCTCGCCGGCTCAGCTCGTGGCTCGAGAAGGCGCCCACTACGCGCTGGAGCGCGCGGATTGGGCTGGTAAGGCGCGTCGCGAGCCAGACACCAAAGCCCATCATCACGGCCGTCAGGATGGAGACGATGATTGTCAGGCTTCGCGTCAACTCGGTAAGGGCGGAGAAGGCGGCCTCGCTAGGCTGCAGGATCAGGATGCCCCAGGGCAGGTGAGGCACCTGGGTAAAGACCGACAGATCGAGCTCGCCGCTGCTGGACCGCGTCTCGATGGCGCCACGCTCGCCTGCCAGCAGCCGAGCGGTAGCTTCGTTCCTTCCCGATCCCGGACTTAATACGCGCTTGGGGTCGGGGTGCACAATGATGGTGCCCGACGGGCTTCGACGGTCCGTGAGAGCTGCCCGGACCGAGGGGCCGGTACGGATGTTGGTGATGACGTCGGACAGCGCCCTCAGAGAGAGGCCGCCTACGACCACGCCACGAAGCGCGCCGCCACTATCGAGCAGCGGGACCCCGTAAAGCACTACCGGGTGCCCCGTCGCGCGGGACACGGCCGGGAGCCCGAAGTAGGGACGGCTGGTCGCCGTAACACCCTGGAAGTAGTCACGATCCGCTGCCGACGTCCCGATGCTCGGATTGCCGGGAATGCTGCTCCAACGCACTGTTCCACCAACGTCGACGACGGCGATGCTGTCGATGAGCGTGTCTTCTCTGGCGAACTCAACAAGATCGGCAGTCACCTTCTCGAAGTCCTTGTCGATGACGGCCTGAAGCAGATCGGGTCTTTGCGCAAAGCTTTGGATGCCAGTTTGTTGGTTGTCCATCGCATTCCAGATAAAAGCGGCCACCACATCGGCGGCGGCGAGGTTGCTGGTCACGATTTGCTGACGCAGGGTCTCGTGACTCTGTTTGAGGGAGATCAGGCCGACGGAGCCACCCGACAGCAAGGCAACCAGTCCGACCAGCACGGCAATTCTTGGCCCGAGGGCATGCCACCAGCGGACCCGCGCTGGGGCGTTAACGGGGGGCAACGGGACGGCCACAGGCCGCCGGGAATCGTGGAAACTTCATGATTTGGGCCTTCGCGTGTTGTTCGTCCCTGTATTTCCACGCTAGTCCTCGACAGGCGCGGCAACAATCGCTGAACGGACGAAGAACGGAGGCCGAAGCGCTACCCGCGTGTGGCGACGAAGTGGCGTCCATCCGCGGCACCAAGCTGGCCGGATGGAGATAGGGCGATGGCCGAAAACACCTGGGCATGTGAGTGGCAGTTGGGCAAGCCCGTCAGCGGCTAGGAAGTGCTGTGCTGGTGCCGGACGGAGAAGGCCGCGGCTTCGGCGCGCCGCGCCAGGTGAAGCTTCTGCAGGATGTTGCTCACGTAGGTCTTCACGGTGAACTCACTCAGCACCAAGCGCACGGCGATTTCTCGGTTGGTGAGCCCTTCGGCGATCGCTGACAGGATGCGGCCCTCCTGCTCGCTCAGGACCGCCATCGGATCGACCGGATGCTCGCTGGCGCGGCGGATGAAGCCGAGCACCGTATCGGTGATGTGCGGATCCAGCAGTGAGCCGCCCTCCACCGTCCGTTCGATGGCGGCCAAGAGCCACCGCGGGTCACTCTCCTTGAGCAAGTAGCCGGCGGCGCCGGCCAGGATCGACGCCAGTACCGCGTCCTCATCCGGAAAAGAGGTCAAAATGATCACGCGGGCTTGCGGACGTTCCGCGCGGATCTCGCGGCAGGCTTCGACCCCGCTGCCATCCGGCAGCCGCACATCCATCAGGATCACGTCCGGTCTCAGCCGGCGCGCCTGGGCGATGGCCTCGGCCTTGGTGCTGGCCTCGCCGAGGAGACTGAAATGGGGCACACTCTGGAGCAGGGTCGTCAGGCCGAGCCGGAACACGGGGTGGTCGTCGACGATCAGCAGTCGGACCTCGGCCGGCCTGGCTGTTGCACTTTCGCTCTTCAATTTGGTCAAGCGTATGCGGCCCCCGAAGTCAACTCGCGAGCGGATCTTCGACGTCAGGCGAGATGGACCGCACACCGCTGCTGTTGGCGGGGAACAGCAGCCGCACTTCCGTGCCCGCCCCAGGCGCGCTGACAATCTCCAGGCCACCGCCGAGGGCCGCGGCCCGCTCGCGCATGTTGCGCAGCCCGTCCCGCAAACGCCGGCCGGTGCGCCGCGGATTGGAGCCGACGCCATTGTCCCTGATAGTGAGCGCCAGCATGGAGCCTTGGCGCCGCAAGCTGACCTGCATGTCCGTCGCCTGCGCGTGGCGGATCACGTTCGCCGCGGCCTCGTGCGCAATTTGCAGCGCGTTGGCGACCACCGGCATGGGCAATCCACGGTCAGCACCCCGTTCCAGCTCGATTGTCGCCCGCACTAGGCCATTCAGGCTCAGCTCGGCTCCCAGAGCGCGCAAGCCCCCGCGCAGCGATCGATAGCGCTGCGACGGCCGCAGCACGCGAACGTAGTCGTGTATCTCGTGGATGGCGGCCCTCAACTGAGCAGCGGTTTGCCGCAGCAGCTTGGTCTGATCGTCCTGATCGGCGCGTCCGCCGATGTGGGCGGTCAGCCCCAGTAGGATGCCGTGCAGCGACTGCAGGACGCCGTCGTGCAGGTCCATGGCGATACGTTCCCGCTCGCCTAGCAAGGCCATCATCAGGGATTGCTTCTCCAGCAGCTTGCGGCGCCGAGGGCTGAGCGCGTCGGAAGCGGGCAAAACCGCTGACTTTCCCGACTGGTCATCAGCACCGGACAGCCTGCTCATACTTAAAGCTAGCGGTTAGTGACAGCGAGCGCAATCGACAATCGTCGATTGTTATGTCGAGGATCGGCCGTAGCGCAAGGTATTAGGGATCGGCGCTCGCCTGCTGCCGGCCGGCGCGCTGGCTGCGCACCAGCAGCGCCGCGGCTTCCGCGCGCCGTGTGACGTGAAGCTTTTGAAAGATGTGACTCATGTACGTCCGGACAGTGTGCTCGCTGAGCGCCAGCATCACGCCGATCTCCCTGTTGGTCTTGCCATCGGCAATAAGGGGCAGGATACGGCGCTCCTGATCTGTCAGCACCTCGAAGGGACCCTCCCAGGCAGCCACTCGCGTCGCTCCAGCGCCGCCTGCGTCGCGGATGGCCGACATCACCGTTTTGGTAGATTGCTCATCGAGCAACGAGTCACCCTGCGCAATCCGCTCGATCGCCTCAACCAGCCGAGCAGGTTCGTTCTGTTTCAACAGATAGCCGGCGGCCCCGGCCATGATCGCACCCACTATCGCCTCTTCGTCCGAGTATGAGGTAAGCATCAGGACCTTCGTTTCCGCGCGGTCGGAGCGGATCTCCCGGCAGGCCTCTATCCCACTGCCATCCGGCAAGCGGACGTCCATGAGTACCACGTCCGGGTTGCAGCGCCGCGCTTCCGTCACGGCCTCGGCAGCGCTTTGCGCTTGCCCAACGACGTCTACGCTGGGGAACTCCCGGAAGGCCCGCTCCAGGCCCAGCCGAACAATGCTGTGGTCATCCACGATGAGCAGTCTGATCGGGGCGCTACCGAGACCCTTGAGGTCGGCTGGCTGCGCGACTGGCACCTCAATGCGCACTTCCGTGCCCCAACCCGGACGGCTGTTGATGGCCAGCAGTCCTCCGATCGCCGTGGCGCGCTCGCGCAAATTGCGCAGGCCGTCTCCTTGGCTTTGGGCAGCTTTCTCGGGGCTGAAACCCCTGCCATTGTCACGTATCGTCAGCACGAGCTGGTTGCCTCCGTGTTCCAACTCGATGAGCACCGACGTAGCGCGAGCGTGGCGGATGATGTTCCAGAGAGCCTCCCGCGCCATGAGCAGGACGTTGTTCGTCGCCTCGCGGTCGAGGCCCGCGCCCGCACCGCTGGCCAGGCTCAGATCCGGAGTCAACAACGCGTTGACGCGGACTTCCTCAGCCAATAGGCGCAGTCCCGTCTCTAGATTGGCTTCATTGAGCTCGTGGGGGTGCAGGTCGAAGATGAAGTTTCGGATGTCCCGTATCACCTCATCCAGACGCGCGCCTACTTCCGCGGCCGGCCTTCGGCGTTCATCCTGGCGTCTGCTGCCCAGGTTCAGACGCAAGCCATACAACGTCTGGATGATCCCGTCGTGCAGATCGCGCGCAATGCGTTCGCGCTCCTCCAGTCTGGGCCAGCATCTGAGACTGTTCCAGCACCTCCCTCTGAACGGTGACGTCTTTGAGGATGCCGAAGATGCCGCCCACCGACGGGTTGTCGATGAGATTCGTGCCGAACGCTTCCATCCAACGCCAAGAGCCATCTACGTGACGCACCCGGCAATCAATGGCGACTCTGCCGCCAGATTCGAGCAGCGTGGCGAACGCCTGGCTAACCGTGGAGAGATCGTCGGCATGGACGTAGGCGAAAAGAGAGCGGCCCAGCAACTCGCCCTGCGCGTAACCGAGAACCTGCCCGACGGTCGGGTTCTGATAGGTGACCTTGCCGGCCTGATCGACGATGACTATGAGATCCGAAGCGTTCTCGACAAGGGCTCGAAAGCGCGCCTCGTTGGCCTGGACAGCCTCTGCCTGCTGTTTCAGTCTGGTCAAGTTGCGCACGGTGACTACCACGGACTCGACGGCGCCTTTTGGGCTCGCCAGAGGGCTGATGATGTACTCGTAGTAGCGCTCGCCGCCGGCCGCGGGCACGCTTGCCTTGCCCTCAGCGCGCTCTCCGCTGGCCACGACGCTCTTTAATCGCCGCTGGCAGGCTGTCGCAAAATCCGGTGTGGCTGGGGTCGTAGCTCGTTTTTCACCC
>DAIUFO010000007.1:7447-27196 GCA_036844545.1 Chloroflexota bacterium | reverse complement strand
CGCCGAGCCCCAGCTTGACGGTACCGACGCCCGACTGTGCCAGACCATTGGTGGCCGTGAGGACGAGCAGCCGCTCGGCATCTTCCCAGAGGTAGAGGGAGCAGACCTCTGTCCCCGTGGCCACGGTCGTCTCGTCGATGATGGTCCGAAGCATGGTGGCGTGGTCGAGGCTGGAGGTGCTGACGCGCACCACCAGTTCCAGGAAAGACAGTTCGCGAATACGGCGCTCCAGCTCCTCGTGAGTGCCGTCCGTCTCCAGCTCAGGCATGCTGCCTGGCTGCTGGAGGCCGGTGATATGATCCAGCCGTGCCGCGTGTGTTGGTCGTCGACGATGAGCCCAGAGTGGCACGAGCCTTGGAATTCGCCCTGGCCAGCAGCGAGCTGGAGCTGGTGTCGGTCACCGACGCCGGGCAGCTGGAACCAGCCGCGGCCAAGGATCGGCCGGACGCCATCCTGCTGGACATCGGCCTGAAATCCGAGAACGGGCTGGACGTGTGCCGCCGGCTAAAGAGCGACGCCCGCTTCCAGGACATTCCGGTGCTGCTGCTGAGCGGACAGACGGACGCGGCCACCAAAGCGGCGGGCCTGGAAGCCGGCGCCGACGACTTTATCTCCAAGCCCTTCGTGCCGGTCGAGCTGCTGGCGCGCATCAATGCCCAGCTGAGGAAGCGGGCCCGATGACCCCTTCCTCGCCGGCCAAGCCTGCCGCGGCCTGGCAGCGAGCTATTCGGGATTGCCCGGACCTGATTCACCTGGCCCCCCCGGTCGTGCATCCCGAAAGCCGCCTCAGCGATGTTGTCACGACATTTTCGAGCGATCTCGGGGCCGGCGTGGTGTTCGTTACTGACTCGGAAGATCGGCTGGTCGGCTGGATCCCCGAGCGAGCGCTGGACTCCGGCCTGATGATAACGACGCTGCCGGGCGAGCTGTGGCGGTCGGTGGGTGAGTTCGACACGCGCGAACTGCTTCGGGCCGCGCACGGCAAGGAGCAGACCGCGGGAGAATTGATGAGCGCGGCCAAGATGGTGACAGGCAGTGCGTCACTCAAAGACGCCGTCATCACCATGGCTGGCGGCAAGCACCGCGCGATCGCGCTGGTTGATGGCCGCCAGCGGCTGCTGGGGTACGTGATCATGTTCGAGATCCTGGCGCAGCTCTTGAAGGCCAACGCTTAGGCGGCATCGGGCAGAAGCACCCCTAATTCAGCTTTGTGGAGTCCGCTCAGAGCTAACCGCAGCAGCACGGGTGTTGCCAACGTCGTGACGACCACGACCAGCACCGCGGCAGAGAACACGTTTTGTGCGACTAAGCCCGTGGTCAGGGCCAGGCTGGCGATGATGAGCGTAACTTCTCCTCGTCCCACCATTCCGGCGCCGACAACCAAGCTTTGCATGGTCTTGAGCCCGCTCAGCCGGGCTCCGAGGCCGCAGCCGATGACTTTGGCGAGGATGGCAGCGGCGCTCATCGCCAGGACCAAACCAACCGTACCGCCCAGATCCTCCAGGTGGGCATCCATGCCTGTCTTTACCAGAAACACCGGGCCGAACAGACCGTACGCTAGCGTCTTGGTCTTCTCCGTAAGCTCCGCGAACTCGTCTCGGGAGTTGAGCAGCAGGCCCGCCAGGTAGGCGCCGGTGATGCCAGCTATGCCGACGTTCTCAGCGGCAACTGACAGGACCAGGGCCATGGCCAAGCCCAGGGCGAGCGGCGCTTCTGAGGAGCGCAGCAGCTCTCCGCGACGCATGAGCCACGGCAGAACTCGTCCACCGAGGGCAAGGCAGGCACCAAAGAAGGCAGCCAACGCCAGACACAGCAGCAGCAAGTTGGTGTTAGAGGCTCCGGCTCCGGCCACAGCCAACGAGAAGACCAGCAGGCCGACCACGTCATCGGTGACCGCTGCCCCCAGGATCGTGGCGCCCTCGATAGTCTGCAGGCTGCCCAGCTCCATGAGCGTTTGGGCGGTGATGCCAACGGAGGTTGCGGTGAGGATCACGCCGATGAACAACGATTCCTGCACTGTGTGGCCGAGGATGAGGGCCAGGACACCTCCGAAAGCCAAGGACGCGACGACTCCCAGGACAGCGGCGCTGACGGCTGCCTTGCCGGTGCGCCGCATCTGGCCCCAATCCGTTTCCAGGCCAGCCAGGAACATCAACAAGATGACGCCAAGGTTCGCGAGCTGGCTCATCGGCGCTGCAGCTGGCTCGAGGTTGATCATGGAGCCAGCCAAGTAAGCGGCGAGGCCAAGGGCAAGGCCAGCCACCAGTTGCCCCAGGACTGGTGGCTGGCCCCATCTCGTGGCCAGGTCGCCAGCCAGCTTGGCCGCCACGAGGACGACGGCTAACTCGACCAGGAACACGAGACCCTCTAGGCGCTTCTTTCTCTAGGCGCTAGCCGGTGCTGGCTCGGCCGCGCCGGCGCCGTTCTTGGCTACGGCAAAGGCCGGACCAGTCAACGGGTAATCCTGAGGATAACCGTAGGCGCCCATCTCCGGGATGTCCAAACCAGCGAGCTCGGTCTCCGCCGGAGTGCGCATGCCGATGATCTTGTCCGTGACTTTGAAGAAGATGAGGCTCAAGCCGCCAACGTAGACGAAGCAGGTGATTACGCCGATGATCTGCGCCACCAACTGCCACGGGTCGCCGAAGAACAGGCCCGTCATGTTGCCGGGCACGCCGTTCCACGAACCGCCATAGTTGCTGGTGCCATCGGCAAACAGCCCCACCGCCAGCACACCCCAAGCACCATTGACGCCGTGCACCGAGATGGCCCCGACTGGGTCGTCGACCTTGGCGACGTTGTCGAAGAACCACACCGACCAGCACACCAGCACCCCGGCGACGGCGCCAATCAGCACCGCGAACACCGGGCTGACAAAGCCGCTGGGCGCCGTTATGGCGACTAAGCCGGCCAGCAGCCCATTGACCATCATGCCCGGATCGGGCTTGCCCTTCGTCCACCACATGTACAGCATGGCCGAGGCCGAGCCCGCGGCACCGGCAAGCATGGTGCAGACGGCGATGATGCCGATACGCAGTGCACCACTGCCTGACGCCGCCAGCGTGCTGCCGGGATTGAACCCGAACCAGCCGAAGGCCAAGATGAACGTGCCCAGCATGGCAATGGTCATGTCGTGGCCGGGAATAGCGTTCGGCGTGCCGTCCCGGTTGTACTTGCCTATGCGCGGGCCGAGAACGTAGGCTCCGGCCAGGCCCATCCAACCGCCCACTGAGTGGACCACACCGGACCCGGCGAAGTCGCCGTAGCCGTGGCCCAGCCCAAAGTTTGTGCCCAGCTGCGACAGCCAGCCGCCACCCCAGGCCCAGTTGCCGAAGACCGGATAGGTGAGCGTGGAGCAGAAGAAACCGAACACGCAGAAGGCTGAGAACTTCCAACGCTCGGCCATCGCCCCGGTGGGAATCGTCGCCGCGGTGTCCATGAACACCATCTGGAAGAGAAACATCACCGCGACCGCCACGTCATACGTGCCGCCGCTGAGGAAGAAGCCGCTCGTGCCGATGATGCCAAACGGCTTGTCGGCGATGGTCAGCGTCAGCTCAGACCCAAGAGCGGCGCCGCCACCGAGCGTCGGTATGCCGCCGGAGCCACCGAATTGGAAGGCAAAGCCGCAGATGAAGTAGCCCAGCATGCCCAGGCCGTAGACCATGTAGTTCATGCTCATGGTGTGGGCCGCGCTCTTGGCCCGAGTAAAGCCAGTTTCCACGAGGGCGAACCCGGCCTGCATGAACATGACCAGGTAACCAGTGACCAGGGTCCAAACGATGTTGATAGCGATGCGGTTCTGGCCAACCACGTTGGACAACGCCGCCGCTAGCGGTTCCTTATCTTTGTTCGCGTCGATTTCAGATAGAGGATTGCCGTCCTTGTCCTTTTTTGCCTTGGTGACGTCCCCGGTGGGTTTGCCGTCGTCACCGATGTACTGCGGTGCGCCATCGACCTGGCCCACGACGTCGCCGTGACTACCGGTGCTGATGCCGCCCGGGTCGCCCGGCGCGCTGGCGCCGAAGGAGTTGGCGCAGCCGGCTAAAAGTAAGATCGCCAGCGGCAGCACGAGCATCATCAGCCACAGCTTGCTCAGGCGCCGCGTGATCTTATGAGTTGGAATCAATTCCTTTCCTTTCTGTATGCTGGAGGTGGGTTTTGGCGTGTCCTGCGCGTGGGAGAGACGCTTTAGGCGGCGGTTTTTGCCGCGCGCAGGACGCCGAAACCTGCAACGAAGGACGCGATTCCAAGCAACACGAAAATCACCTGGATAGCGCCATCCGCGTAGGCCCAATCGGCCGCGAACGCGATGATTCCGGAGATCATGAGCGCGAGCCCCATAGCCTCCTTGCTGTTGCTTTGTTTAGCCCCGTAGGTAGCCATGCCATCACCTCCTTTCGCTGTTGATTGCGCGTATCTCAGGCAATTGGCTTGAGATGACGTTTGACGACTTTGACCACTTCGTCGCGATCCTTGCCGGCGACATAGAGCTTGAGAGAGCTCGGCCGGTTGGCTCCCTTGAGGTAGATCACGTTGCCGCTGGCAGCCCAGCCACTGAACTCGACCCATGGCCGAAAGGTTGCCCGGTTAGGCGACACCCCCTCGTTGGTGAATCGATAGCGAGACGGAAAGCACATCAAGGCGGCGACCGCGATCACGGCGAACAGGAACAGTCCGTGCGGAATCCAGCGCTCACCAACGAACCCGGAGCCAAGCACCAGCACCACCAGGATGGCGATGACATTGTTCCTCTGGCTCAGCAGCTTGAACATCGGTCGCAGGGGGACCTCCAGCATCGTATTGCCGGGGACGTTGGTGGCCAGCGGCGGAGCGGCCTTGGCCGCCATCATCGCCAGCATGCTCAGAATCAGAAGAGAGCCCAGCAGACTAGTCATGAACCGGCACCAACCTTTCTTGCGCTCGTCAGCTTGCGACCCACGGACGTAAAACCGTCCGCCACTCGAGCCGCCACGCGCCGCACAACCACAGGCGGCGCCACGCCACCAACACGATCGAATGACTTGTGCAGCTGCTCCTCAGCCCGGCGAAGCAGCAGGCTCGTGCGCTGGAATGCCTCCCAACTTGGCGGCTGTTGGAGCGAGGCGCGGTACAGCAGCTCTCGTGCCTGAGGAGCTAACCCCACGCGCAGATTGAGCTCTCCAAGAAGCACCAGCGCGTCGTAATCGTCTGGGTAGTCCAGAAGCCGCTCTTCCAAAATGGCCTTCAAATCGGCGATGAGGCTCCGAGCTTCCGCTGGCCGCTGTCCTCGAACGAGAGCCAACAGGCTGACTGTCCGAAATTCGGACGGAAGGAGCGCCAAGGGCTCCCTTGGCGGTTTGGGAATGAGTGCTTGCTTATTCACGCTACCTCCTTGCTGATAACAAAAGAGCCGGCCGCGAGCGTCGGCGCTCGAACCGGCTTTCTTCGCGCGTGCAGCCGCCATTGGCCGCGTCCCTTACCGTAGAGGTGCGGGGGTGCTCCGTCTACGGCAATTTGTCACAATCTCCCAGCGTTCTCTTTGTGCAAAGTTTCCTAGTAGCCGTGTCGGAAGCCATACAGGTTGCCGAATATCGGGACGATACTGCAAACCGACCGAAGTCTGGTGCAGTGTCGACTAAGGGAGTCTCAGCCCACTGCAACCCTCCCTCCGCCTAGCTGGCGGACGCTAGGAGGCAGGCACCCGCAGGTATTTCTGGCGCAGAGCCTTGCGCGCCTCGATGACTTTGTCGAGCTGCGGCTTCAGGTCGTCCGGCAGGTCGGTGTAAGGCGCACGGAAGGGGCCGAAGTTGGCGAAGCCGGCCCGGTTGGCCATGTATTTGTTGATCTGGGCGTTGTAGTAGGGGAATTCCTGGCGGAACTCGGCCGGAGGCGGGAACGTCGGCGGCAGCGACTTCAGGTCGGCCTGGACCTCGGCGGCTTTGGCGGCATCGTCCTTCAGGATGGCGTCCACCAGCGCGACCACGGGCTCCGGTCCCATGCCGGCGGACGTGGCCCAGCCGGCGGTGATGCGCGTGCCGGCCTTCTTGTAGGCCTCGTAGAGGTTGCTCTCGCCGACGATGAAGTTGATGTGGTGGCCGGCGGCGTCCAGGTCCTCGACGATGTGCTCCACGCCGTAGGACACCTTGCACAGGGTGACGGTGGGCGCCTTGCGGGCCAGGCCGTCCCAGAACTCGGTCGGGAACACGGACTTGAAGTACATGGAATTGGCGTAGACCATCACAGCCATGTCGGGCAGGGCTTCGCCCAGATCGGCGTAGAACTGGACAGAGCTCTCGAGCGTGGGCGTCTGCCACAGGGGCAGGCCTATCAGGCAGGCGTCGACGCCGACGTCCCGCAAGCCGCGCATCTGGCGCACGACTTCTTTGGTGCCGAGCGCAGTCGCGCCGGCGATGACCGGGATGCGCTTACGTGCGACCTGAACGACGGTGTCGGCCAGGTCGCGCTTCTCCTCCCACAGCAGGGCTGCGCACTCGCCGGTGGTGCCGGACACGCCGATGCTGGTGCAGCCGGCGGCGATCAGCTTCTCGACCAGGCTGGCGGTCTCGTCGAGATCGACCGAGTCGGTGGCGTCCCAGCCGCCGCCGTTGGGCTTGGTGGGCGTGGAAGGCAGGGCGCACAGGCCCCGAATGTCGTCTTGGGTGAGCATGCTCGGTTCTCCTAGGGGAACTCGCCAGGGACCAGCAACGACGCCGGCTTGCGGTATGGCGCCACTGTACCAAACAATAGGCCCATGCAACCGCTCACGATCAGCCTGGCTTCGCGGCCGTACGACGGCATCCTGCCCATCGTTCGCGGCGAGGCGTCCATACCCAACGTCGACATCCAGGCGCGGCTGGACTACAACGTGCCGCGTGTGTTTGGGATGCTCTTCAAGGGCGAGGCCGACGTGTCGGAGATGTCCCTGGCCGAGCTCATCTACTACACCTCGCGTGGCAAGGCGGACTTCGTGGCAGTGCCGGTGTTCCCCTCGCGCGTGTTCCGCCACGGCTTCTTCTTCTACAACCCGACCTCTGGGATCACGGGCCCGCGCGACCTGAACGGCCGCAAGCTGGGTTTCCAGCGCTGGGTGCAGACGGCCGGCGTGTGGATGCGGGGGACGCTGGTGGACGACTACGGCGTGCTGCCGGCTGAGACCGAGTGGTACGTGAGCTCGACCCATCACTGGGAGGACAGCGCCTCGGAAGACATTGCGCCGCGAGACGGCTCGATGATCCGGCGCTACGCGACTCCCGCGACCGCGGAGTTGGAGGCGTCGTGCCGGGCCCTGCTGGAGGGCGAGGTGGACGTCATCGGCATACCGAGAACCAGTCCCCGGCGCTGCTGGCCGATGGACGGCCGCGGCGGCTGTTCGAGGACTATGCGGCGGAGGAGCGATCTTACTTTCGGCGGACGCGCATCTTCCCGATCATGCACGTGCTGGCCATGCGCAAGAGCCTGGTGGACGAGCATCCGGACCTGCCCGTGGAGCTGTTCGGGCTGTTCTCGTCCTCCAAGAAGCTGGCCCAGACCGCTGCCAGCCGGCTGCCAAGCTGCTCGCTGGCCTGGAAGGACGACTACCTGCAGGACGAGCGCGCGCTATTCGGCGGCGACCTGTGGCCGTTTGGCCTGGAGGCCAACCGCCACGTATTGGAGACGTTCATCGGCTACTGCTGGCAGCAGGGCATCGCCGCCCGCCAGCTAGCGCCGGAGGAGCTGTTTGTGCCATCGACGCGGGAGCTCGTGGAGGAGTAGCTACTCCGGGAAGACGCTGAGGCCTTCGGCTCGAGCAGCGCGACTGAGATCGCGATCCCAAGTTGCCAGCGTTGTTGGCCCGCGGTTGGCCGTCGACATCGCGCTGGCAAGCTGGACGGCGTCGTAACCTCGCAGGCTGTGTCGCAGGGCAAGGTCCGCGGCATTCCTGATCAGCGCGTTATTCACGCGGACTCGGCCCATGTCGGACCATAGTCCGTCGAGGGTCTCGAGAGCTCGGGTCAACTCCGCATCGCCGATTCGTCGCACCCTTGCGGCGGCAGCTAGCGCGGCGCAGGCTTCGACATAAGTGATTTGGCAAGTTGTCAATGGCTCCCCCAAGATCCGACCAGCAAGCTCTGCCGCACCATTTTCCTCCATGAGCAGCTTCACCAAGGCGCTGCTGTCGAGGTAAACGCTCAGCGGCGGTTCTCAATAACGATGTCGGAGAGCGTCGGACCTGGGCCGCGCAACTTGATGCGTGACTTGGGAAGTTTTGGCATCTTGCCGGACCAGTCGAGGAGCCCTTCGGCAATCATTTGGCGAAGGCCTTCCGGGAGCGTTTCGTCATCGTTTACGGGCTCAATCCTGGCGATGGCGCGGCCGTCCTCGGTGACGACCAGGGCTTCGCCATCCCGGACATTTTGAAGGTATTGGCTGAGGCGCTCGCGGAGGTCTTCGATTGGGACCCTGTCCATGTCATTAGCCTATCAAGTTAGAGGTCGCGGAGCAGGCGGCCGTAGCCTGGGATAGAGTCGCCGATGCCGCAGCGGCGGAGGGACTCCCAGATGATGGCCTGGCCGGCGGTGATGACGTTGACGTGGAATTCGTCCTCCAACGCTTGGATGTTGGCGGCCATGGGCCAATGGGGCGAGGGGCAATGGAGGGTGTCGGCGTCGGGGTTGTCGCGCAGGATGGCGCGAGCGAACTCGAGGGTGTGCTCGGCTGGAGGCGGCGTAGCGTACATGCCCTCGCCGACGCCTCTCACGTCGAGGATGGTGCAGCCCAGGCCTTCGACCTGCTGCATGTGCTGATCGCGGCGTCCCTCGCCGGTGCGCAGCACGACCACCTTCTTGGCGCCGATGGACTGGAGGGCGTGGTTCTGGCACAGCAGGCTGGCGGTGGTCGGTACGCCGGTTTCGGCTTCCAGGCTTTGGACGAGAGCGTCGATGCTCGGGAAGCCGGCGGCGAAACCGACCGGCACGCCGCCGAAGACGACGATGTTGACGCCGCAGCGAGCCATCTCGCGAGCTGCATGCATGCTCTCTTCCGCGCTCTTCTTCATCTCCTCGGGAGTGCCCCGCCAGACGCTGGCCGTGGCTGTCATGAGCGACACGCCTTCGGGAACGATCTTGTAGAAGTCGTAGGGGAAAATCTCGGCCAGGTAAACAGGGCAGGTGTAGCCAATGCGGGCGCGGCTGCCGTAGCTCACAGTCCGTAGAATCCTTTGGCATTCACGCCATTCATCTTACTGGTGACTGATGGCCCTACACGCGCCAATTTCTGCCCCGTGTACCTCCGCGGCGCAGCCGGTGCAGGTCTAGGACCTGCTCCCCACGGGGGCTGGAGGTGCCTCCGGAGTCTGGAGGTCGCCCTCGGTTTCGCCAGGAAGCGGCGGGGGGGTGTGCCGTGGACATTGCCATCCGCTCTCAGCGCTCCGCCAGCCCGCGGCTACGGCTCGCTTCGGACCGTCAGTGTCCGTGGTCAGGATCAGCAATGTGTTGCACGCGGTGCAGCCAATGAACGTGCTGGACATGTATCTCTCCTTGGATTTCGCGGCGTTAGGCGGGTATCGCGGCTTCTGCCATAGCGGGCAGTGCAACCGCCGGCCACGGAAACCGGCGGCTGTCACAAATGTGGCGGTACGCTTCCAGATAGGCGTGAGCAACGTGTGGCCACGTCATCTGGTGGCCCACGGCGTAGGCTCGTTGCTGCAAGCCGGCCTTGTAAGCGGGGTCTCGCAGAATGCGGCCGAGCGCGGTGCTTATGGACCCTGCGTCGCGCGCCTCGGCGAGGACTCCGCAGCCCTCCGCCAGCGATTCTTTGGCATAGGTCGAGGGCGTGGAAACTATGGCCCGCCCGCAACCCAGCGCGTAAGCCAGCGTGCCGCTGACGACCTGGTCCAGATTGAGATACGGCACGATGTAGACATCGGCGGCGAGAAGATGGAGCACCAGCTCTCGGTAGCTGAGGTAGCGGTTATCGAAACGCACGTGCTCGCCCAGGCCCAAGCGCTCCACCTGAGCCCTCAGTTGCTCCCGATACGCTTCCCCGCTGGCTGCCCGGACGCCAGGATGCGTTTCACCGACGACGAGATAGAGGATGTCCGGGAACTCATCGACCAAATGGGCCATGGCGTCGATGGCGTACTGAATGCCCTTGCCTGGATTCATCAGCCCGCAGGTGGCCAGCACCGTACGGCCAGCCAGACCAAGCGCTTGCTTCGCCTTTCGCTGCGAAATCTTCCGAACGTTGGGCACTCCGTGCGGGATGAATCGCAGCACCTCTGACGAAATCCCGTAGTCCCGCTCGAGGATCTCGACGGCGCTTCGCGACAGGACGATGGTGGTGGCGGCTCGCGCAATCAACGTCCTCGTCACCGACCACAGCCCAGGCTCAGGCCGTGGGAGCACGGTGTGAAGGGTGAGAGCAATCGGCTGCCGAACGCGATCCATGAGCCGCAGGAGATGCGATCCCCAATCCCCGCCGAACAAGCCGTACTCGTGCTGGATGTTGATCGCCCGGCAGTGGCTGTCGTTGAGAAGAGCCGCCGCCTCATCGTAGGAGCTCGCCACGTCCCGCTCGATTTGGCCGCGGACGAGTGCTGGGTAGGCGTGCGATGTCCGGCCGTCGTTCACGGCCACGACGAAGCCATGGGTCAAGGGCGTGAACTTATCGACCGCCATGGCAACGTCGCGCGTAAACGTGGCAATGCCACACTCGCGCGGCGGATAGCTGCTCACGTAGGCAACTTGGTGCCGCCCGAGCAACGACCCGACACGACTCTTGATCGCGAGCATAGATGAGACTCCTTCAGAAAGGGGCGACCGCACAGCAATCGCCCCTGGCGCGGGTTGGGGGGGCGCTGTCTGTCGGAGGTCGGCTAGTAGCGGCTTCCGCCCCGGCTGCCGTAACCTGGCGTCGCGCCCTGCTGCTTGGTGTGGCAGTCGGAGCAATACACCGGACGATCTCCGCGGGGGACAAAGGGCACTTGGGCCGGTTTGCCGCAGGCGCTGCAGGTGATGTCGGTCATCGTCCGCTCACGCGATCGCGTGTTCGATCCGCCGCCTTCGCGGCGTACGCGCCGGCAATCCGAGCAACGGCCCGGAGCATTGGTGTAGCCCTTGTCGGCAAAGAATTGCTGTTCGGACTCGGTGAAGGTGAAGTTTGTGCCGCAATCCTGGCAAGTGAGGGTTTGGTCCGCCATTGTCTGACGCTCCTAATGCTTGAATCAGCTCCGGAGGCGTCAGGCCATATATTGGCTGGCAAACCTGAGGAAGTTGTTATTGACAGCTTAACACGCATTTCTGGCTGGCAGCTATATACTGTGCCGGCTGATGCGCGTTGCCACTTGGAACATTAACTCCCTACGCCTACGCCTCGAACGCCTCATAGAATGGCTCCGGAGCATTGAGCCTGATGTGGTCGCGCTCCAGGAGACCAAGGTCGTCGACGAGCTGTTTCCCGCGGCAGCCTTGGCTGAGGCCGGCTACCAGGCGGCCTTCGCGGGCGAGAAGTCGTACAACGGCGTGGCGCTGCTGGCCAAAAAACCGCTGGCGGACGTGCGCGTTGAGTATCCGCTGGCAGAAAGCGGCGCCAAGCGGCTCATCAGCGGCGTCGTCGGAAACACGCGCTTCTATTCAGCCTACTTTCCCAACGGCCGCGCGCCGGAAACCCCCTTCTACGACGAGAAGATCCGCTGGATTGACGCGATCGGCGAGCTCGTCCAGCGGGAGGCTCAGCAGCGCAACGTCGTCCTGCTGGGCGACTACAACGTGGCGCCCCGACCCATCGACGTGTACGACCCGGCGCTGTTGGCCAGCCACATTCACTTCACGGCCGGCGAGCGCTCGGCGCTGGACCGGCTCGCGGAGCGCGGGCTGACTGACGCCTTTCGCCTTATCCGGCAGGAAGGGGAACAGTACAGCTGGTGGGACTATCGCCAGGGCATGTTCCGGCGCAACCTCGGCCTGCGCATCGACCACTGCTGGGTCACGGCGCAGCTCGCGCCTCGCGTCACGGACGCCTTCATCGACAAGCCGGAGCGAGCCAAGGACAGCGCCTCCGACCATGCGCCAGTGGTGGTCGACTTCAGCGGCGAGCCGTAAGCGACTGGTTAGACGGCCACCGCCTCGCGCACGGCCGGCTGGACCTTCGGCTCAGCCAGGTCGCGCAGGCCGAGGATACGGCGAGCATTGCTGTACAGGATCTTCTCCTGGTCCTCTTTTGACAAGCCAATCTCGTCGAACAGCTCGAGGGCGGCGGCCGGGCTCCAGCAGGGGTAGTCGCTGCCGTACATGACTCGGTCGACGCCGTAGAAATCGATGGCGAACTTCATGCCCAGCGCGTGCGGCGTCACGATGTCGGTGTACATGCGCTTGATGTAGGTGCTGGGCGGCTGAGGCAGGCCGGCAGCCTTTGCGTTCTTGTCCATGCGGCCGGCCTGGTAGGGCAGCGCACCGCCGGTGTGAGACACGAAAACCTTCAGGTTGGGGTGGCGCTCCATGATGCCCGACAGGACCAATCTGAACGCGGAAACGCTTACATCGATCACTCGGCCCAGGCTGAGGTACAGGGCCCCGTTGTAGCCATCCAAGATGTTCTGGAAGACCGCGTCGGTAGGGTGCAGGAAGATCGGGACGCCCAGCTGCTCGACACGGTCGTAGAAGGGCTCCAAGCGCTCGGCGTCGATCCGTGGATCGCTGCCGATGCTGCCCGGCAGGTTCACGCCCATCAAGCCAAGCTTGTTGATGGCGTGGTCAAGCACGTCGAGGGCAATCGTGGTATCGACCAGGGGCACGGCCGCGCTGGCCCACAGCCGGTCCGCATGGTCACGCTGGGCGCCGGCCATCTCCTCGTTCCACAATGTGGCGGCGTCGCGACCCTCTTCCTCCGGCAGATCGGAGAAGTGAACCGAGAACGGCCCCACGGAACAGACCACGTCCACGTCGTGCCCCAGCCCATCCATGTGGGCCAGCTGCTTGTCCAGGTCGAACCACTCCGCGCCGACGTTGAACCGGGCCTCGACGCCAGCCTCACGCCAGTAGGTGTAGCCGCCCTTGCCATTGCTCTCGGCGCGAGGGTAGCCCTTACGCTTGCACAGCTCCTCGAAGACCGATCGTGGCCACCAGTGGAAGTGCGAATCAATAACGCGCATGGGTGTGGCTCCTTATGGCCAGTTTTGCACAATTCTAGCGGGCTTCGGGTTCGACTACCGGAGAGGCCGCCTAGCGTGCAGCAGCGTGCTTGGCTGCCAGCCAGCCAAACGTCATGGCCCCGCCCAGGCTCAAGCCAGCTTGGTAGCCCACGCCGTAGTGCAGGCCCGCCGCCACCTCGCCGCAGGCGTACAGCCCGGGAATGGGCTCCCCTCGAAGATGGATTACCTGCCCGTTCGCGTTCGTCACCAGCCCCACCGCGTTGCCATTGACCGGCAGCAGCTCGAGGCCGAAGAACGGCGGCTGGACGATAGGCCCCAGGTTCGGGTTCTTCCTGGACAGGTCGCCGGCCACATTGCGGGACCAAGGGACGCTGCCACGCTGGAAATCCTTGTCCTCGCCCGACTCGCAGAAATCATTGAACCGATCGACGGTCGCTCCCAGCCCCGCGGCATCGATGTCCAACCGCTGTGCCAGTTCTGAGATCGTTTCGCCGGCCAGCAGCCAATTGGGGGGATCGGCGCCAGGCATCAACGGTGGCAGCCCGAATTTCGTGAAGTACTGTGAATCGAACACGAAGTAGCAGGGCAGGTTCACGAGCCCGTGAGTCTCTGCGTCGAAGTGTCGAAGCTTGGCCGCCACGTCACCGAAGACCGATTCATCGGCGAAGCGCCGTCCTCGCCGGTTGACGAGGATGCTGTGTGGGTAAGTGAGTTCGCGCGAACCGGCTCCATGCGTGAGTGGTTGCCCGTCCGCTTCCTCGCCCGGCACGTGAAAGCCGAGCATCAGGGTCAGGTTCCAGTGCTGCACTGAGAACGCTGCCCCGTGCTCCAAAGCCATGATCGAGCCGTCGCCCTGGTTCCTGGGTGCGCCTCCGGGTGGCCATGAGTTGAACTCATCGAACCAGCCCATCAGCCGCCGATTGGCGCTGTACTGGCCGGTAGCCAGAACGACGCCCTTCCGGGCTCGAATTGACCGCGTCTCTCCGTCACTCCGAACTTCGACGCCAACCACTCGGTGGTCCTCCACCAGGAGCGCCTGAGCTGGCGTCTCCAACTCCACCGGCACTCCACGATCGAGCACGGATTTGAAAAAATGGCCGGCCAGGCCCGCGCCGAATGTCCGAACGTCCTCGGCCTCGCGCTCGGCCAGGATCGTCCGATCCCAGTTGCGATAGCCGGGGCGCCCACCCCAGGCCGCCATCTCTTCGAACGTGATCCGCCCGTGGCCGAACGGTGTGAACTCTAGTCGCTCCTGCCAATCACCCAAGCTCTGCGCTTTGAACGGCCTTGTCTGAAAGCTGCGGCCTCCCGGTTTCGAGCCAGATCCCGCCGGGTAGTAGTGGTCCGGCAAGCCTTCAACCAAGTAGAACGGCACCCCGGCGCGTTCGAAGAACCGCAGCGCTTCGGGCGATTCCGCGACGAAACGCGCCGTCACCTCTGGGTTGTTGCGCCCGCCGCCCAGGTAGTTGAGATACGCCAGAGTCTCGTCGGCAGAGTCCGCGTGGCTGCGCCCAGTGTTGCCGGCCCAGACAATCCCCAGCGACCAGGCCGTTGTGCCGCCGACCCGGTTGGACTTCTCCAGCAGCAGCACGCTCAGGCCAGCCTCCGCCCCGGCGACCGCGGACGCGCAGCCGCCAATGCCCGAGCCTACGCAGACAAGATCAACCTCTTCGTCCCAGCGGGCCACTCAGCCGCCGATTTTCTTGAGCGCGGCGTCGAGAAAGTGTTCGTCGATGAGAGGTGGCCAGGCCAGGGGCTTGCTGTACTCCAACTCCTTGGCCTCGAGGAAATAGGCTTCCTCGTCCTGCAGGCTCTTCGAGCTGATCCGTCCGTCCTTTGGCCAGAAAGAATCTGGCCCCTGCCGAATCACGGCTGGCGGCGTCTTTGTGTACTTCTCTAGGATGGCCAGCGCGTGGTCGTCTTTCTTTAGGCCACCGTCGTCGAGCTTGCGCACGAGCTGCACAAAGCCGGCGATGAAATTGGTAGCCGCGTCGGCGTGCTGGTCCAGGAATTTTGTGCTGGCCACAATCACCGCGTTTTGGGTGCCGGGTGCGTAGTCGTCGCTGATGATCTTGCCTACGCCCTTGGCTATCGCTTGGTCGGCAATGGGATGCACGATCATCGCGGCGTCGATGGCTTTGTTGCCCAGGGCAATGACCATGTCGGGAAAGGGCATCGTGGTTAAGTCGAGGTCTTGTGGCTTCAAGCCCACCGTGCTGAGCGCGCGGGCCAGGTCATATTCAGCGATGTTGCCCTTGGCCACCAGCGCCACCTTGCGGCCCTTCAACTGCGCAGGCGTCTTGACGGCTCCGGAATCGACCAGGTCGGCTCGGGCGATCAGCGGCAGAAAGGCCGCGTGCCCGGGCGCCTCCTGGCCGCTGGACACGATGAGCTTCACGTCGGCGCCGCGATTGAAAGCGTTGAACGCCGCCGGGCCGGTGGCCACAATGGCCATGTCGAGCTGGCCGCCCAACACCGCAACCAGCGCCTGTGACGTGTCGTTGAAGTTGGTGATGGTGAGCGTCACGCCGGCAGCAGCGTCGCTGCCGTCGTCTGTGCCCACAAGGACCGGCGCCGCGGCGCCATTGGCCTGCAGCCCGAAACGTATTTCGGTGAGGCCAGCCGGTTTCGCCGCCGCCGAGACGGGCGCGCCGGCGGCGGCCGGCGCCGTCGAAGCCGCTGGCTTGGACGCCGCGGAGCTGCTCGTCACCTGCCCGTTGACGGAAGCCGGCGGAGCCGAGGCTCCGCCGCACGCCGTTAGTGCCAGGACCATCACGGAGCTCGGCAGGGAGATGCGGGACAAAGATCGAGCGCGTAAGCCGGATCGACAGACCACGGATTTACTCCTTTATAGATCGTGCAAGCTAGGCGATTCTACATTCCGCCCCGGCTGAGCCTGGTCCGTCGATAACATTTACGTGAACGTGAGTATCGAAACGGGATCCGCGGCCGTCGGCGGGCTGTCCGACAGCAGGCTGCAACGGACTATCGGCGCCTTTCGGAACTACAACTTTCGTCTCTATTTCTTCGGACAGCTCATCTCCCAGGTGGGTGCCTGGATGCAGAAGATCGGCCAGGCTTGGCTGGTCCTGCAGATCACCCACTCGCCCATTGCGCTGGGCACCGTGGCGGCCCTCCAGTTCCTGCCGATCCTGTGCGGCTCGCTGTTCGCCAGCGTGCTCGTGGACCGTGTGCCGAAGCACCGTCTGCTGCTGGTCACTCAGACGCTGGCCCTGGTGCAGTCGGTTGTGCTGGCCGGCTTGACGGTGACCGGCTACATCCAGCTCTGGCACATTTATCTGCTGGCGTTGTTCTTAGGCATCGTCAACGCCCTGGACAGCCCCGCCCGCTTGGCCTTCATCATGGAGCTTGTGGGCCGTGACAACGTGGTCAACGCTGTCGGCCTCAACTCCGCCATGAACAACGGCGCCCGCCTGTTCGGCCCCGCCCTAGCCGGCCTGACCATCGCCGTCTGGGGCGTGGGCAACTGTTTCGTCCTCAACGCCATCAGCTTCCTGGCGGTGGTCATCGGCCTGGCGCTGATGCGCCCCTCTGAGTTCCAAGCCGTGCCGGAGCGCGCCGAGGTGCGCAAGAACGTGCTGGCGGAGATGGGCGAGGGCCTACGTTACATTTTTCGCCGTCCGGAGCTGGTGATGGTCACGATCAGCATGGCCGGCCTGGGCTGTTTCGGCTACAACTACAACACCGTCGTGCCGCTGCTTGCGGAAAATGCGCTGCACCTCGGGCCGGACGGCTTTGGCCTGCTGATGACAGCCGTCGGGCTGGGCGCCCTCATCGGTGCGATCGGCGTCGCGAGTGGCGCCCGCCGGCCCTCATCGCGCAAGCTCCTGCTGGCCGGCGCCGGCTTTGGGCTGGCCCAAGTGGCGGTTTCCTTCGCCCCCGGCTTTCCGTCCGCGTTCGGCCTGCTGGCCGCTATGGCCCTGTGCAGCATGCTGTTCGCGACATCGTCGAACAGCATGCTCCAGCTTGGCTCGCCTGACTACCTGCGTGGCCGGGTTATGGGCATCTACAGCACGCTGCTTGTGGGCACCACGCCCATCGGTTCCATGTTGACCGGCTTCATGGCCGCGGCCGTCGGCATCCGCCAGACGATGGCCACCTGGGGCACGTTGTGCTTGTTGATTGTCGGAGTGGCGGCCTTCTATGGGTTGCGCACTGGCGTCATCGAGGTTCCAAGGCGCATTGCCGATCGGCTTGGCGGCGGCTCCACGTCCGCTGCCTTGTCGGATCTGTAAGGGGCCTTCAATCAGTACGCTTTCAACGGCGTCTATCAAGAGATCGAGCCGCCGGAGCGGCGCGTCCAGACCCTCGAGTTCGAAGGTGCGCCGGGCCACGTGTCGCGCGAGACACTGGCGTTAGAGGAGCACAATGGCATGACGAAGGTGACGAGTACATCGTGTTTGTCGGCGAGTCCCCGACCGAGGAGGCGGCCTAGATGTGTCGGAATATCAAGACCCTGGCGAATTTCGAGCCACCGGCCAGCGAACAGGAGATCCGGGCGTCAGCCCTCCAGTTCGTTCGCAAGCTGAGTGGCGCGAGCCGTCCGTCGCGGGCGAATGAATTGGCATTCGAGCGCGCCGTCGAAGAGGTGACGGCGGTGGCCAATCGATTGATCCACTCGTTGACGAGCAGCGCCCCGCCACGAAATCGGGAAGAGGAAGCGCGCAAGGCACAGGAGCGCGGCCGTCAGCGTTTTGCCGGCTCGGGAGCGACAATATCTTGAAAGTCCAGAGAGGAGTGAGCCAATGAGCCGAGTACGAGTACTGGTCGGGACGCGCAAGGGCGCTTTCGTCCTGACGGCAGATGGAAAGCGCGAGCAGTGGGATGTCAGTGGCCCCCACTTCGCGGGTTGGGAGATGTACCACCTCAAGGGATCACCTGCCGACTCGAACCGGCTGTACGCGTCGCAGTCCAGCAGCTGGTTCGGGCAGCAGATCCAGCGCTCCGACGACGGCGGCAAGACCTGGGAGCCGGTGGGCAACAAGTTCGTCTACGAAAGCGACCCCGGCACCCACCTGTGGTACGACGGCACGCCCCGCCCCTGGGAGTTCAAGCGCGTCTGGCATCTGGAGCCTTCGCTGACCGATCCGGACACCGTCTACGCCGGGGTGGAAGACGCCGCCCTGTTCCGAACAACCGACGGCGGCCAAACTTGGCATGAGCTTCGCGGCCTCCGCGAGCACAAATCGGGACCGAGCTGGGCGCCCGGCGCCGGCGGCATGTGCCTGCACACGATCATTCAGGATCCGACCAACCCCGAGCGCATGTTCATCGCCATCTCGGCCGCGGGCGCGTTCCGCACCGATGACGCCAGCAAGACCTGGCAGCCCATCAACCGCGGCCTGCGCTCCGAGCAGATCCCCGACCCGACCGCTGAAGTCGGCCACTGCGTTCACCGCATCGCCATGCATCCCTCACGGCCCGGCGTGCTGTTCATGCAAAAGCACTGGGACGTGATGCGCAGCGACGACGCGGGCGAGAACTGGCACGAGGTCAGCGGTAACCTGCCGACCGACTTCGGCTTCCCGATCGACGTTCACGCGCACGAGCCCGAGACCATTTACGTGGTCCCGATCAAGAGCGACTCGGAGCACTTTGTGCCCGACGGCAAGCTGCGCGTGTATCGCAGCCGGACGGGCGGCAACGAGTGGGAGGCGCTGACGAAAGGACTGCCGCAGAGCAACTGCTATGTCAACGTGCTGCGCGACGCGATGGCCGTCGACTCGCTCGATTCGTGCGGCGTGTACTTCGGCACCAGCGGGGGGCAGGTGTACGCATCGGCCGATGCCGGGGACAGCTGGGCGCCCATCGTCCGCGACCTTCCGGCCGTGCTGTCCGTGGAAGTCCAAACGTTGCCATGATCCGGGTCGTGCTGCCGGCGCACCTGCGGACGCTGGCGCGCGTGGAGGGTGAGGTGGAGCTCCAGGTCGAGGATCCGGCTACGCTGGGCTCAGTCCTGGACGCACTCGAGGCCCGCTACCCGGTGCTGCGCGGGACGATGCGCGACCATGTCACGCACCAGCGGCGGGCGTTCGTAAGGTTCTTCGCCTGCGAACAGGATCTGTCCCACGAACCGCCGGACACTCCATTGCCCGAAGCGGTGGTGACGGGGGCCGAGCCGTTTCTGGTCGTAGGGGCGATGGCTGGCGGTTAGCGGCGGCGTGCACACGCGGCGGCGCGCTCGATCAGCAGCTCGCGCTCACGGGCGTTCCGCGTGAGCGATGCCGCGCGCTCGAACTCGGCACGGGCCTCATCGAAGCGGCCCAGCTTGTGGAGGAGGTCGCCGCGCACGCTCGGCAGCAGGTGGTAGCCCTCGAGCGACGGCTCCGACGTCAGCGCATCGACGAGCTCCAGCCCAGCCGCTGGACCGAACGCCATCGCGATGGCGACGGCGCGGTTCAGCTCCACGACGGGTGATGGCGCGAGCTGGGAAAGCGCATCGTAGAGTGCCGCGATGCGCGCCCAGTCCGTCTCCTCCGGAGTACGCGCTCGCGCATGGCAGGCGGCGATCGCGGCCTGCAACGCATACGGGCCGAGCGCGCCGCCGAGAGCCTCGGCGCGCTCGAGCGCAGCGAGACCGCGACGGATGAGGACGTGGTCCCAGCGGGCTCGGTCCTGAT
>DAIUFO010000007.1:0-7437 GCA_036844545.1 Chloroflexota bacterium | reverse complement strand
CGACGCCTGGACCTCCATGAGTGCGACGAGGCCATGGACCTCCGGCTCGCGCGGCGCGAGCTCGGCCAGGATGCGGCCGAGACGAAGCGCATCCTCGCACAGCGCAGGTCGCAGCCAATCGTTACC
Source organism: Chloroflexota bacterium (assembly GCA_036844545.1). GTDB lineage: Bacteria > Chloroflexota > JAJPGV01 > JAJPGV01 > JAJPGV01 > DATGVV01. The sequence goes on along the minus strand of DAIUFO010000007.1, from coordinate 7,311 downwards.
CGCCGTCGCCGAGTAGCCCTCGTTGAACACGAGGTAGATGACTTCCAGCACCGATGACAGACGGGCGGCGCGCTCGACTTCAACTGGGACCTCGAACGGGACGTGGGCCTCGGCCAGGGTCCGCTTAGCGCGGACGATGCGCTGGGCGATGGTGGTCTCCGAGACGAGGAACGCACGCGCTATCTCGTCGGTCGTGAGACCTCCGAGCAACCGGAGCGTGAGCGCGACACGCGCCTCGGTGGACAGCACCGGATGGCAGGCCGTGAACATGAGGCGCAGGAGGTCGTCGCCGACGTCGTCGTCGATCGCGGCCTCGAGGTCCGGCTCGGCGAGCTCCTGCTCGACCTCGAGCTCGCGTCCCAGCTCTTCCTGCTTGCGTTCCAAGCGAATGTTCCTGCGCAGCAGATCGATGGCGCGGCGCTTGCCGATGGCCATGAGCCAGGCGCCCGGCTTATCAGGAACGCCTGACTCCGGCCACTGCTCCAGCGCCGCGACGAGCGCATCCTGCGCCAGGTCTTCGGCGACGCCGATGTCGCGCACGATACGCGCGAGGCCTGCAATGACCCTGGCCGACTCGATCCGCCAGACCGCGTCGATGGCGCCGTGGGTATCGGGGGCGGTCACGGTGTCGGATTCAGGGGGCTAATGCTTGGCGTTCTCGGCCATCCGCGCGCCCAGCCGGGCTTCCGCTTCCCTGAGCTCGGGCGTGAACTCGGCGCCGAAGTCCTCGGCCTCGAACACCTGGCGAATCTCGATCTCGGACTCACCGTCCATAGGATTGGGGCAGCGCTTGACCCACTCGATGGCCTCTTCTTTGGACTTCACCTGGATCAGCCAGAAGCCGGCGATCAGTTCCTTGGTCTCGGAGAAGGGGCCGTCGATCACCGTTCGCTTCGCCCCGGAGAACTTGACGCGCGCGCCCTTGGAGCTCGCCTGGAGCCCTTCGCCCGCCAGCATCACGCCGGCTTTCACCAGTTCTTCGTTGTACTTGCCCATCTCGGCAAGAAGCTCCTGGCTCGGCAGCACGCCCGCCTCGCTGTCCCTGTTGGCCTTGACTATCACCATGAATCGCATTGTGGTGTCTCCTTTTGTTTTTATTTTGGGGCCCTGGCTTCCGGACGTCTCTCGCCCGGCTCAACCTAGGGCCCTACTTACACGTCGAACGAGGGGCGGCGGGATCGACATCTCACGAAATGTCTTCTACAGCAGGCCGAGCAGGCGCCAATAGGGCACCGAGACACACACGCTCCTTTGCCTCGCTGGGCGGTGATATTATGCCTGCCTCATGGCTTACGAAACCGTCCTGTACGAGGTGTCGAACAAGGTCGCGACGATCACCCTCAACCGGCCGGAGGCGTTGAACGCGCTGTCGCCCAAGCTGGAGGACGAGATGCACCAGGCGCTGGACGAAGCCGACGCGGACGAGGGCGTGCGGGCCTCATCCTCACCGGCGCAGGGCGGGCCTTCTCGGCCGGCTACGACGTGGCGCCGCGGGAGGGCGAGCAATCGCGGCTGGATCCCGCCGGCCGCGAGCTCGGGGATTTCCTCAAGTACCGCTGGGACCGCGACAAGACGACCTCGGAGCGGCTGCTGCACATCTGGCACCTGGGCACGCCGGTCATCGCCGCGGTCAATGGCTGGGCGCTGGGCGGCGGCTTCTGGTATACGCTCGCCTGCGACATCACCATCGCCGCCGACAACGCCACCTTCGGCCAGCCGGAGGTGCGGCACATCTCCAACACCACCTTCCTATTCGCGGCGCTGGCCGGCTGGAAGGCGGCCCACCGCTACTCCCTCACAGGCGACCACTTCGACGCGCCCGAAGCCTTGCGGATGGGCCTGATCAACGAGATTGTGCCGGCGGACGAGCTGCTGGCGCGCGCCCGCGCCCTGGCCGAGCGCATCGCAAAGGTGCCGGAGCCATCGGTGCGGCTAAACAAGGCGGTGACCTGCTTCGGCTTTCTGGCTATGGGCCTGGGCGCGGCCATGCTGGCCAACGACCCGCTGTCGGTGCTGGTCCACAGCTCCCACAATGCCGACCGCGACAAGCTGTTCGCGGCCATGAAGGAGAACGGCCTGCGCGGCTTCCTCGAGGCGCGCGACGGCCCTTTCCGTCCAGAGCCCTTTGGGCCAAAATCTAAGTCCTAAGCGGACGGCGAGGTCCTGCGCGGACGGCGAACGATGCGCGGGACGGCGAGGTCCTGCGAGCACTGCGGATCCCATATATCGGAAGTAGGAGAATAGATGCCATGAGTGACGACTATCGTGTAATCGACGCCGACGGCCACGTCCTGGAATTGGACGAGATCCTGGTGGACTACCTGCCGCGGCCGTGGCGGGACATGGAGTGGCACCGATCCTATTCGCTGTGGGCTGGCTGGGACGGCTACGTCCGTGGCTTGCGCGCCAAGGGCGGATCGCCGGGCCAGGGCCGCGGGCCGAGCCCGCAAGATTGGTTGGACTTTCTCGACGCCAACGAGATCGAGCGTACGGTGCTGTACCCGACCCAGGGCTTGACCCTGGGGGTGTACCAGGACCACGACTGGGCGGCGGCGCTGGCCCGCGGCTACAACGACATGATGTACGACCTGTACATGAAGAAGAGCTCGCGGCTGCTGTCCGTGGCGCTGCTGCCGATCCAGAACGTTGAGGCGTCGGTCAAGGAGCTGCGCCGCTGCGTGACCGAGCTAGGCATGCCTGGCGCCGTCGTTCCCTCCGTGGTGCAGGCGCGGCCGTTCTTCGGCGACCCCTGCTACTGGCCACTGTGGGAAGCGGCGCAGGAGCTGGACGTGCCCATCGCGCCGCACAGCGGCACGGCGGCTTTCCTGGCCTTGGACGGCCTGCAGAACCAGGCCGCGGCGCACTGCCTGGAGCACCCCTTCGCGCAACAGAAGCAGTTCACGTCGATGATGTTCGAGGGCGTGTTCGAGCTGTTCCCGAAACTGCGCGTGGCCATCCTGGAGTGCGGCGCCGGCTGGGTGCCGTGGATGATGGACCGCATGGACGAGGAAGTCGAGCGCAAGGGCCGCTTCACGCCGCGACTGAAGAAGAAGCCGAGCGATTACATTCGCGACGGCAACATCTTCTTCACCGCCGAGGTCGAGGAATCAGCGCTGCCGCTGTTCGCGAACTACGTCCGCCCCGACATCCTGCTGTGGGCCTCGGACTTCCCCCACGAGCGCGACGCCCGCCAGTTCGGCGGCGACATTCCGACACTGATCGAGCGCGAAGACCTGGACGACTCGCTCAAGCGCTCAATCTTCTTCGACAACACCTGCCGCCTCTACGGCTTCGACGCCCAAGGCCAGAACCCGCGGCAGAAGACGCTGGAGGCTGCCGGGGCACGCTGACAACGCGGCCGTGCTCAACCAGCTGAACCTGGTTGTCCGCGACATGGACGCCACGGTCGCGTTCTACAAGCGGCTGGGCCTCCCCATCAAGGTCAGCCCGGGAGCACAGCACGCGTCGGTGACACTGCCGAACGGCTTGCTCGTGGAATTCGACACCGTCGAGTTCGTGCCGCAATGGGATACGGGCTGGAGAGGCTCGACCGGCGGCAGCACCGTTTTGGGCTTCTCCGTCCCATCGCGCGAAGCGGTCGATTCGCTCTACTCGGAGCTGACCAACAGCGTCTACGCGGCCCATCAGCCGCCGTACGACGCCTTCTGGGGCGCCCGGTACGCCATTGTGGAGGATCCCGACGGCAACAGCGTTGGGCTGATGAGCCCAATTGAGGAGGGCCGGAAGTTCTTTCCGCCTCAGCCGCCGCCTAGATTGTAGAGCCCTACTGGAGGCTAGCCTCCAGCTCCTTCAGAAACGCGGCCGCGTCGAGAATCGTGGTGCCGGCGTATTGCTCTAGGACCAGTAGGTCGGCGTCTTCGGTGACCAGGTAGTCCGCTTCGGCCGCGGCGGCGGTTGCTAGGAACTTGTCGTCGTTGGGATCACGCGAGACTCGGAGTGGCTGATCCACTTCTACCAGCTCGGCTTGTCCGAGGAGCTCAATGGCGCGACGCATGTCCAGAGCCACCAGGCTGCGAAACTTGCGGCGAAGTTCCAGCCGGTTGAGGACCTCGACGATCTCCCGTGCTACCGGCTCCGAGATGAAGAGACGATAGCTGCCGGCGTGGGCGAATACGATGCGCCCGCACTTGCTGTGGGGATTGATCAGGCTTCGGACGAAAACGACAGTGTCGAGGACGACCCTAAGCATGCTCGCGGCGAACGGCCCGGACGGCGCTGTCTATGGCGGCGTCCACCTCCGCTTCGCTGAATTGCTTTGCCTCCTCCCTGACGGGCGCGAATAGGTCGTAGAGCTCTTTCAGCCAAGGAGAGCCGGCGGCGCGGCGCGTCACCTCCAGCGGTCGAATGCGCAGCTCGCCCTCCGTTAGGCTCATCTGCAGGACGCTGTCGGCCGTGATGCCGAGCCGTTCGCGGAACTCGGCCGGGATGGTGATCTGCCCGCTTCGCAGGGGCTTGACGATCCTCGTTGTCGATCCGCCCCGTGCCATGTAAATTACACTATCACACTTCTGCAATTTTTGTTGAACAGCACCTCACGTTTGGACCAGCCTTTGATCAAGCCCCACAGTGCCAGGACGGCGGCGAGTTGGACCAGGCTGTTTTGGGCGGCGGTGGCGCCGCCGCCGAAGGCGACGAGGCCGAGCTTGGCCACGACCATGACCACGCCGACGTGCAGGATATAGGCGGTCAGGGAGTTTTGGCCGAGGGGGAGCAGCAGCCAGCCGAGGGCGGCAGCGAGCCAGCGCCAGGCCAGCGTGACCAGCCCGACGGCGAAGAGGCTCAAGAAGGCGAACACCAGCAATCGGCCGATGCCCAGGTCCGCCTTGGACACGAGATGGCTGGCAGCCGTTGCGCCCAGGGAGCGGTTGACGGCGCGCAGCTGATACGACACGATCGCGACCGCCAAACCAAGACCACCGAGCACCAGGCAAGCCCAGCCGGACCGCGGCGAGAATCGCGCCGCCAGGGCATCGCGATGGATGCCAATCGCCAGTCCGGTGACGAACAGCGCCTGCCAGGCGGCGAACTGGAAGACGGTCATGGCCTGGATGTCCCACGGGGCCGGGTAATCGGTCGCGGTCTGCCACAGGCCCCATGTCGCCCACGACCAGATGAGGACAGCTCGGGTGTGGCCGTCGACCATCCACACGATGACCAGCCCCGCGACGCTGAACAGCAGCACGTACAGCAGCAGCACGTCAGTGAGGTGATAGGTCCGGTGCAATGTGAGCACGCCCACGACGAACTGCAGCGGCGTGTAGCCCCGCAACGGATCCTCCCAGCCGAGTTGGAGGGCGCTGGCCACAAACGGCGCCGTGAGTGTGAGCGCCATCGTCCAGAGATAGATGATGCCCGCGCGCCGCAGCAGCCTCACCGCCGCGGCGCCGCCTTTTCGGGCGGCCCTGGGGCCGTAGACCATGCCGGCTACGACGCCAGCCAAGAACACGAAGCCCTCGGCCGCGGAGACGTAGAAGCGGTTGCCGCCGGTAATGGCGTATAGCCAGGAGCTGTCGCCGCCCACGTGGTCCACGACCATGGCCACGATGACGGCTCCGCGCAGGAAGTCGATGCGAAGGTCGCGACCGCGACGCGGGTAACCAACCGGACTTTCGCTTGCCGGCTGCGTAGGCGCGAGATGCGACGCGGCGGTCGCGATCACGCCCTCAGGGTAAACGATCTCCCCTAACGCCTACGTCTGGAGGATGAGAATCGCCCTTGCAGGCGCTTCGATCCCTCTCCGCGGGGAGATTCCACCTACTTATCGGTACGAAGGATGGGGCGTCCGCCCTGTCGGGCGTCCCAAATCCGCGGGATGTTCACCCTCGTTCCGGACCCTTCATAGATCGCAACGTAGTTGGTCGTGGGAATTGGCAGCTCCCTTGTTCCGAAGTGCTGCCCGGGCCGTCCGATGGCTGGAAACTGTTCAAGCAGGCTGATACTCTGCAGAATCTGGTCAGCAATTCCCCGGGCTGCGTGCGGGCTGAACTGTGCGATGTATGACTCAATCGCTTCCATGTCAGCAACCGCGGCATCCGAGAAGACGACCGTCACGTAGATGGCGTGGTCCGACCGGCTCCACGGCGACTATGTGGGGCCTGCGATGTGTGCCCGGTTCCCCAGGTTTGCAGCCATGCCTTGACCTCCCCGGCGCTGACTGTCTCGCCACGAAATATCTGGGCTCGCGCTTCCTCCAATGCCCCGACCTGCCACTTTTGATTTGCCACGAACTCAGCGACAGCTTGGGCGGCGAGAAAAGCCTTAGATCGCTTCGTGGAGTGGGCAAGTCTCTCGAGGTCCTCCAGCGCTTCGGTGCTAAGACGAATCGTCAAGGTCTTGGTCATCTGCTAACTCCGCCTTAGTGTGTGCAACATAGCACTGACAGGCACTCCATAGCGCAGATGGGCACTGCGAGTAACAGTTTTGTACGTCTCCGTGCTAAGTTGTACGAATTAGTACGAAGGTGACGTTGGTGGCAGCGCGAGAAACGGCGACGCAAACGATGAAGGCGTCGGAGGCTCGACAGAATTTCAGCCAGCTGCTCAACAGGGTGTTCCGCGGCGAGACACGAGTGATCGTAGAGAAGAGCGGCATCCCGGTTGCGGCTATTGTGTCCGCGGATGACCTGGAGACCCTGAATCGGGCGGAGGAACAGCGAAAACGGGATTTCGCGATCCTCGATGAATTCAGCTTCGCATTCAAGGATGTGCCTGCAGATGAGGTCGAGCAGGAGGTTAGAAAGGCGCTGGCGGCCGTACGCCGGCAGCGAGCCAAGGCCTCAGCCCGGTCCGCTTGATACGCGCGGTGCTGGATACCAACGTGCTGGCTCCAGGCCTGGCTGGTTTCGCCAACCCCGCAAGCACAAGCGGCGCGCTGCTCCGTGCATGGCGTTCCGATCAGTTCGAGCTCGTCACTTCCGAGCCAATCCTGGACGAGCTCGCACGTACCCTGTCGCGGCCGTACTTCCGCCGGCGGCTCAGCACCGAACAAGTTGGGGCCGTGCTTGCCTTACTTCGCAGCTATGCGAGCGTCACATCGATTACAGCCGACGTTCGTGGCGTCGCAACGCATCCTGAAGACGATCGAATACTCGCGACTGCCGTATCAGGCAAAGCCGACTACCTCGTGACGGGTGATGCCCAGATCCAGAAACTGACCTCCTACGAAGGCGTTGAGATCGTCAGCCCGGCCAGTTTCATTCGCGTCCTTACGGGGTAGCCGAGATAACCTCCGCTACTCGTTCGCCCAGCATGAGGCAGGTGAGGTTGGTGTTGGCGTGGACGACGGTGGGCA
>DAIUFO010000006.1:20032-27774 GCA_036844545.1 Chloroflexota bacterium | reverse complement strand
GAGATCGAGCCGGGTTGTCATGCTGAGCAGATTATGGCTTTCCGTTAGATTCTAGGCTAACAGTCAAGGCGGCTGGCACCTTAACGCATCGTGTCGTGATCGCATGCGTTTTATTGCGTACTTGTACTTGTGGTGCTGCGCAGCACCAAGGTGTCCGGTCCCCCACTTCGTACTTTGAAAACTAGTGTGAGAAGTAGTGTGCGCTCCCGCTTGTGGATAACCGCCGCCTTGTGCTAATCTTGGCAGAAGCGAAGAAGGCCAAGGATTTCTCCTTGACCTTCCCTATAACAGCCCCAAGTCCCGGAGGGGTGTGCAGGTTCGCCGCGAGGGCCTATCAAACTCAGCGCGACGGGTTCAACTCCCGTATCCTCCACGACCTCAGGCCGCGTGCCTGTAGGTTAACCCATCTTGCCTCAAAATAGAAAGCGAACAATGATGGACGAAAGGCCTATCAGGGAAACACTAGACACACTCAGGCTCCAATTGGCACTCGTGGAGCAGGAACACCAAGCACTTCTGTCCTCAATCAAGGGACTGGAGGAGTTGCTGCGGATTCACAGTGGCAGTGCGCCGGTCGGTACTGACGCCACGCAGACGCATGCGGCTCGCCGCCGCCCAGTGCCTCCGCGTCAGGAAACCGGCAAATTCGCGCAAAAAGGGCAAATACCGCTCAGCACGGCCATCATAAGGGTCTTGCGGGATGTAGGGCGTGGACGCGCCATGCATGTTAATGACATCTGGATTCGTGCACAGGCGCTTGGCGCAGCCAGCTCTTCAAAAGACAAGCTGAGTAACGTCGATTCCATTACCAAGACACTAATCGGCAAACAACCGATTCAGAGAGTCCGGTCACGCGAATACCGCTGGACAGGAACGCTTACGGACCTGACGCCGCAAGAAATTCCGGCGATCCAGTGGGAGACGTGACCTTCTGAGACCGGCGATCTGTTCGCCCAATATCGTGATGTGCCCGCAGACCAGTTGGAGCGGGCCGTTGGGCGCTTGAGGTGTCACTCTTGACCTCCCCTGAACATCGAGCGGTGCACGCAAGAACAGCGTCTGCAGGCCGCACCTAACGCCAAAGGTAGGTTTCGGTATTGAGGAGGTGGTCACAAGACACCTTTCCTATGCGGTTTCTAATGTACCACGTTATACTGCGCATATGCGTGGTATCGAGAGCTTGCCTGACGACATGCTTGCGTCCGGGGAGTCGATCCAGACCACCGCGGAGATTACCGCTCGCCTTCATCGTCGCCCGGACATCGTCTACCCGGCGCTCAGCCGGCTGGTCGCGCGCCAGCGCCTGTTCTCCCCTGCCAAGGGCCTGTACGTCGCCATTCCCGTGGAGTATCGATCCTGGGGTGTGGTTCCCGCCGACCAGTTCATCGACCGCATGATGAATCATCTCCACCGCCGCTATTACGTCGGTTTGCTGTCGGCGGCCGAAATGCATGGCATTGCCCATCAGGCCCCTCAAATGTTCCAGGTCATGGTCGACAGACAGCTTCGGCCCAAGACCGTCGAGCGCGTTCGCCTTCGCTTTCATGTCAATCATCACACCGCGGAGGATCGCGGAGTGGAGGTTCGCACCGTTCGGACCGGTACGGTCCGTCTTGCAGGTCCAGAACTGCTCGTCCTCGACCTAGTCCAATACCCGCGGTCCTCGGGTGGTCTGAACAATGTAGCCACTGTCTTCCGTGAGTTGTCCGGGCTTGATAACGACCTCCTCCTCGATCTGGCGGCCACTCGGCCGAGGGCCGTCGTCCGCCGCCTCGGCTGGCTGCTCGAGCATTTCGCTCCCATTGGCTTTGACCGACGTCTGTTGGAAGCTGCTGACCCGGCCGCGGGCGTGTTGGAGCCGTTGGCGGTCGACGCCCCCAAAGGTGGCGGGAAGATCGATCCGAAATGGGGCCTGGTAATCAACGACGAGGTGGAGCCAGACCTGTAGCCATGATTCCAGCCGAGTACATAACGCAATGGCGGGCTCGCGCGCCTTGGCCAACGGATCGACAGGTGGAGCAGGACCTGCTGCTCAGCAGACTCATCGTCGAGATCGCCAACGATCCAATGCTTGGCTCGGAGCTTGCCTTCCGCGGCGGCACGTGCTTCCACAAGCTGTTCATGGCTCAGCCTCTGCGCTATTCCGAGGACCTCGACTACGTACGTGTCACGCGAGGCCCAATCGGGCCGATCATCGAGCAATTGGAAGTCGTGGCGCGTCGCCTTGATATGACGAGGCATAGCTATAACCACGGGTCACCGATGGTGCAGCTCTACGTCAGCACCCCATCAAGTACCGGAGCTCGGCCAATCCGAATCAAAATCGAGACGAATTTTGTGGAGACGGAACCGTTCTTCGACCGAGTGACTCAACCGCTGGTGGTCGACTCTCGGTGGTTCTCCGGCCGCGGCGCAGTACTGACGTTTCGCGTGGAGGAGCTCCTGGCGACCAAGCTGCGAGCGCTGTACCAGCGCCGCAAAGGGCGAGACCTGTTCGATTTGTGGTGTGGGTTGTCGCTAGTGAACGGTATTGACGACCAGGCAATCGTGGACGCTCACCGGTATTGCATGGGCGACCAGGTCGTGGCGGGGCGGGTGATCGAGGTGAACGTCGCTCAAAAGCTGGACCGTCCGGACTACAGTGCTGACATTGAACAACTGGTTGGCGCAATGCCGGCCGCCTTCACGATGCCGGCGGCCGCCGCATTAGTGAAGGGGCGGTTGTTGGACCGGCTCTCTTGATTGGCCGTGCGGTCTCGTTCGGTCGCACGCATGGAGCGCGTCAAGTGTGTCAGCTCGGCTGAGGTCCCCAAGCGCGCAAAGCCGATTGTACTTTCACTTCAGCCATTCACATACTCCACCAGTGGGCGTACTTCGAGGTCGGCCAAAGCCGTGTGCTCCAGCGACGTCACCAGGGCGCGGGCGGTGTCGAGGGAGGTGAGGCAGGGGATGCGCGCTTCGACCGCGGCGCGGCGGATCTCGAAGCCGTCTTTGACTGAGCCGCCGCCTTGGACGGTGTTGATGACGCCCTGGACGCGGCCGGCCATGATCGCGTCCACCACGTCCGGGCTGCCCTCGCCCAGGCGGTAGACACTCTCGACAGCGACGCTGCAGCTGGCCAGGAACTTGGCCGTGCCGGACGTTGCCAGCAGGCGGTAACCCATCTCGTCCAGCCGGACCAGCACGTCAAGCGCCTCATCCTTGTCCTTGTCGGCGATCGAGGCCAGGATGCAGCCTCGCTCCTGGATGTTGATGCCGCTGGCTCGGAAGGCCTTGGCGATGGCGCCCTTGAACTCGCGGTCGATGCCCATTACCTCGCCCGTCGATTTCATCTCTGGCCCCAGGTAGGCGTCGACCCCCAGCAGCTTGGCCATGGAGAACACCGGCGCCTTCACCGCGCTCAGGTTGCCATTCGGCAGCAGGCCCGAGGGGTACCCAAGATCGTTCAAGGTCTTGCCGAGCGAGACGAGCGTGGCCACTCGGACCATCGGCACACCGGTGACCTTGCTCAGGAACGGTACCGTGCGGCTGGAGCGAGGGTTGGCCTCGAGCACGTAGACTTTCCCGCCGGCCACCACATATTGGATGTTCAGCAGCCCGCGGATGTTCAACGCCAGCGCCATCTGGGTGCTGTAGTCGACCAGCTCCTCGACGTGCTCCGGCGTCAGGTTCAGTGGCGGGTAGGCGGCCATGCTGTCGCCGGAATGGACGCCGGCGCGCTCGATGTGCTCCATGATGCCGGGGATGAGGACCTGCTCGCCGTCACAGATGAGGTCCACCTCGACCTCGATGCCTTCGAGGTAGCGGTCCACCAGCACCGGCCGGCTGGGACTGACGGCGATGGCGAGCGTGAGGTATTGGCGCAGCTCGGTGGAGTTGTAGACGATCTCCATGGCCCGGCCGCCCAGCACGTAGCTGGGCCGTACGAGGACGGGATAGCCGACCCCGTCGGCGGTATTGATAGCCTGCTGCACAGTCGTGGCCATGCCGCCCGGCGGCTGGGGGATGCCGAGCCGCTGCAGCAGGTCGTTGAACTTCTCGCGGTCCTCCGCGAGGTCGATGGCGAGGACATCGCTGCCGGCGATTTCGTAGCCGGCGCGCTCAACGGTCTCGGCTAAATTGATGGCGGTTTGCCCGCCAAACTGACAGACGACTAAGGGTTGGGAGTCAGGAGTCAGGAGTCGGGAGTCTTTGAGGATCCCTGACTCCTGACTCCCGACTCCCGACTCCGTTTCGTTTTCCAGCACATCGAGCAGGGCTTCGGAGTCGAGGGGTTCGAAGTAGAGGCGGTCGCTGGTGTCGAAGTCGGTGCTCACGGTCTCGGGGTTGGAGTTGAGCATGATGCTCTTGCAGCCGGCCTCTTTGAGCGCCCAGGCGCTGTGGACGCTGCAGTAGTCGAACTCGATGCCTTGGCCGATGCGGATGGGGCCGCTGCCGAGCACCACCACCTTGGGGCCCGACAACGGCAGAGCCTCGTTCTCCTGGTCGTAGGTCGAGTAGAAGTACGGCGTGCGTGCCTCGAACTCAGCGGCGCAGGTGTCCACCATCTTGTAGGCGGGGCGCAGGCCTAAGGCTTGCCGTTCGAGGCGGACCGATTGGGCGCTCTTGCCCAGCAGCTCGCCGATGGTAGCGTCCGATACGCCTAGGCGCTTGGCGTCGGCCAGCGAGCCGCCTTCGGCGACAGCTCGCTCGCCGGCAACGATGCGGGCGAAGCGGGTCAGGAACCACTCGTCGATGCCGCTGAGCTGGTGGATGGCCTCGACCGACATGCCGTCGCGCAGCGCGGCAAACACCACCCATAGGCGCAGGTCGCTGGGCTCCATCAGCAGCCGCCGGATGTCCCATGACGGCTCGCGCCAGAGCAGGCTCTTACCGCCCACTTCGAGGCAGCGCACGGCTTTCTGGAAGGCCGCTTCGAACGTCCTGTCGATGGCCATGACCTCGCCCGTGGCCTTCATCTGGGTGCCGATGTTGCGGTCGCCGTTGGGGAACTTGTCGAATGGCCAGCGCGGGATCTTGACCACGCAGTAGTCCAGCGCCGGCTCGAAGGCGGCTGTGGTCTCGCGGGTGACCGCGTTGGGGATCTCGTGCAGGCGCTTGCCGATGGCGATCTTGGCCGCCACGCGGGCGATGGGATAGCCGGTGGCCTTCGAGGCCAGGGCAGATGACCGCGAGACGCGCGGGTTGACCTCGATGACGTAGTACTGGAACGAGTCGGGGTCGAGCGCGTACTGCACGTTGCAGCCGCCCTCGATGCCCAGCGCGCGGATAATCCGCAGCGAGGCCGATCGGAGCATCTGGTACTCCTTGTCGGTCAGCGTCTGGCTGGGCGCAACCACAATGGAGTCGCCCGTATGGACGCCCATCGGGTCGATGTTCTCCATGTTGCAGATGGTGATGCAGGTGTCGCCCGCGTCGCGCATCACCTCGTACTCGATCTCTTTCCAGCCGTGCAGGTAGCGCTCGACCAGCACCTGGTGGATGGGGCTGGCGTCGAGCCCGGCCTGGATGGTCGGTCGCAGTTGGGCCTGGGTCCGGGCGATGCCGCCGCCCGTGCCGCCCAGGGTGAAGGCCGGCCGGATGATGACCGGCAGACCAATGCGCTCCACGAGCTCCAGCGCGTCGTCCACGCTTTCGACGCTGAGGCTCTCGGGCACCGGTTCGCCGATGTCGACCAGCAGGCGTTTGAACAGCTCGCGGTCCTCGGCCTTGCGGATGGTGTCCAGGCTGGTGCCCAGCAGCTTGACGCCGTAGCGCTCCAGCACGCCCGCTTCGGCCAGCTCCAGCGCCAAGTTGAGGCCGGTTTGGCCGCCCAGCGTCGGCAGCAGGCCGTCCGGCTTCTCGCGCCGGATGATCTTCTCCAGGAAGGGGACGGTCAGCGGCTCGATGTAGACCACGTCGGCCACCTCGGGGTCGGTCATGATCGTGGCCGGGTTGCTGTTGACCAGGACCGTGGTCACGCCCTCTTCGCGCAGCGAGCGGCAAGCCTGCGTGCCGGCGTAGTCGAACTCGGCAGCCTGCCCGATGACGATCGGCCCCGAGCCCATGATGAGGACCTTCACGCCGCGTTGGGCAGCATGTCGACGAACTGACGCACGATGTTCACCGAGTCGTTCGGCCCCGGCGACGCTTCCGGATGGAACTGGATGGACAGCAGCGGCAGCTCTGAATGGCGCAGGCCTTCGACTGTATCGTCGTTCAAGTTGACATAAGAAACAATGGCGCCGGCTTTCTCCAGCCCCGCCGAGTCAAGGGCGAAGCCGTGGTTCTGGCTGGTGACGCGGACCACGCCGCTGGCCTTTTCCATCACCGGGTGGTTCGCGCCGCGATGCCCGAACTTGAGCTTGTAGGTGCTGCCGCCCAAGGCCAGGCCGATGAGCTGGTGGCCCAGGCACACGCCCAGCGTCGGCTTCTCGCGAATGAGCTTGGAGGTAGTGTCGATGGCGTAGTCCAGCAGGGCAGGATTGCCGGGGCCCGGCGACAGCACAATGCCCTCCGGCCCGAAGGCGAGCACATCGTCAGCTGGCGTGTCGCACGGGAAGACGGTGACCTCGCAGCCAGCCTGGCCGAGCACGCGCAGCAGGTTGAACTTGACGCCGAAGTCCAGCAGTGCCACGCGGTGTGGCTTGTCCCGGGATTCCTCCCACAGGTACGGCTCGTGGCAGGAGACCACCTTCACGAAGTCGATGGCCGAGTAGTTGGGGTTGTGTCGCAGGCTGTCCAGCAACTCCTCCGGAGCTCGGCTCGGGGACAGGGCGCCCATCATGGCTCCGGCCTGGCGGATGTGTCGGGTGACGGCCCTGGTATCGATGCCGTGGATGCCTGGGATGTTGGCCAGCTTGAGGTGCTTGGCCAGCGAGCGGTTGCTGCGCCAGTTCGAGGGCTCGTCGCACAGCTCGTGCACGATCAGCGCGTTCAGCTGGATCTCGCGCGACTCCACGTCCTCGGCATTGATGCCGTAGTTGCCCGCCAGCGGGTAGGTCAGCACCACCATCTGGCCCTTGAAGGAGGGGTCGGTCAGCGTCTCCTGGTAGCCCGTCATACCGGTGGTGAACACCACCTCGCCGATGGCCTCGATGTTGGCGCCGAATTGCCAACCATGGAACACTGTCGCGTCCTCGAGGACGAGGACGGAAGGCTTTGCGTCAGGCAAAGGTGCCCTCACCTAGCTTCTCCCACCGCTTTCGCCGTCCGCGCAGGACTGGGAGAGGAACAGTTACCTCAGGCAAGCGCCGGCTCCTTCAGGACGTCGTGGACCACCTGCCCGCGGCACACCGTCAGCATCACTCGCCCGCGTAGGCTCGCTCCGTGGAGGGGCGTATTGCGCCCGCGGCTGTGGAAGGCCTCCACGTCCACCGCCCATTCCGCGTCCGGATCGAGAAGCACCCAATCGTCGGCGGGCAGCTCCAGCCCGAAGACGGAGCATGGCCCGATCGTGAGCTTCTCGATAACCAGGTCGAACGGAAGCCGGCCGGCATGGACCAGGCTCATCACCTGGCCAAAGGCTGTCTCGATGTTGGAGATGCCGAAGGCGGCCTGCTCGAACTCGACGGCCTTGTCGACCAGCGCGTGCGGTGCGTGGTCGGTGGCGATGGCGTCGATGGCGCCGTCCAGCAGGCCCTTTACCAGCGCCTCGATGTCGCGCGGAGTCCGCAGCGGCGGGCTGACCTTGCAGTTGGCGTCGTAGGCGCCGCGCTCGACGCACTCGTCGGTCAGGGTCAGATGGTGCGGTGTGACCTCTG
>DAIUFO010000006.1:0-20022 GCA_036844545.1 Chloroflexota bacterium | reverse complement strand
CGCGTACGCCGCGGCGCTTGGCCGAGCGTACCAGGTCCACGCTGCCGGCCGTCGAGACGTGCGCGATGTGCACTCGCGCCCCGGTCGCCTCGGCCAGGGCCAGGTCGCGCGCGACGATGATGTCCTCAGCCGCCGCCGGCCAGCCGGGCAAGCCCAGCCGCTCGGATATGAGGCCCTCGTGCATGGCCGCGCCGTTGGTCAGTGCAAGGTCCTCGCAGTGGTCCACCACCACGCGGTCGAAGCTGTTGGCGTATTCCAGGGCATAACGCATAAGAGCGCTGCTGGCCACCGGGTTGCCGTCGTCGGAGAAGGCCACCGCGCCGGCGGCGGCAAGCTCGGCCATGTCGGTCAGTTCCCTGCCGGCCCGGCCGCGGGTGATCGCCGCGATTGGCCGCACGCGCACAGCGGCCTCGCGCTGGGCCACGTCCAGCACGTATTGCAGCGTGCCGGCAGTGTCGATGGCGGGGTCGGTGTTGGGCATGCAGCACACCGTGGTGAAGCCGCCGGCCGCCGCGGCGCGGGTGCCGGTGGCGATGGTCTCCTTGTGCTCGAAGCCAGGCTCACGCAGATGGCAGTGCAAGTCCATGAATCCCGGCACGAGCACGAGGCCCCGGCAGTCGATGACCTCCTCCGACTCTCCGATGCGCAGGTCCTCCCGGTTGCGCGCGTTCTTCAGGAGCATCGGGGCGCCTTCACCTAGCCTCTCCCACCGCGGTGGGAGAGGAACTCGCCAGGAGGTACAGCAGGGCCATGCGTATGGCCACGCCGTTGGACACCTGGCTCTCGATGACCGAGCGCGGCGAAACGGCGACTTCGGGGTCGATCTCCACGCCCGGGTTCATCGGGCCGGGGTGCATGATGAGTGCATCAGCCCGCATGCGCGCCACTCGCTGCGCGGTAATTCCCCACTTGGCGCGGTATTCCCGCAAGCTGGGGATGAGGCCGCCCTCGGCGCGCTCCTTCTGGATGCGCAGCGGCATCACCACGTCCATGTCGCCGATGATGGCGTCCAGGTCATGCTCGAAGCGCATGCCGGGCAGCTGCAGGTTGACCGGCAGCAGCGTCGCCGGCCCGCACAGCACCACCTCAGCGCCCATCCGCGTCAGGCCGTGGACGTTGGAGCGCGCCACACGGCTGTGCAGCACGTCGCCGACAATCGCCACCTTCAGACCGCTGAGGCGGCCGATGCGGGCGCGCATGGTGTACAGGTCCAGCAGCGCCTGGCTGGGGTGAGCGTGGCGGCCGTCGCCGGCGTTGATCACCGCCGCGCTGGCGTTGCGGGCGACCACGTGCGGCGCCCCGGCCATCGAGTGGCGGATGACGATCACGTTGGCGCCCAGGGCCACCAGCGTCCTGGCGGTGTCGATCAGCGACTCGCCCTTCTCGACGCTGCTGCCGCCGGCTGAGAAGTTGACCACCTCCGCGCTGAGGTTCTTGGCGGCAACCTCGAAGCTCACCCGCGTGCGGGTCGAGGACTCGTAGAAGCAGTTGACCACCATCTTGCCGCGCAACCCCGGCGCTTTCTTCACCGGCCGGGCCAGCACCTCCTGCATGGCCTCGGCCGTGTCCAGCACCTGCTCGATGTCTTCAGCGCTGTAGTCGTCCAGGTCGAGGCAATGCCTCCGCGGCTGCGCCGCGAGTCCTGGGTCCGGGGTCCCGAGTCCGGGGTCGGCCCCAGCAGAAAGACTCCGGACTCCGGACTCCGGACTCCGGACACTCATGCCCGAATCTCCACCGCGTCCGCGCCGTCGATTTCGCGCAGGAGGACGGCTACGTCTTCGTCGTGCGACGTGGGCACGTTCTTGCCGACGTAGTCGGGCCGGATGGGCAGCTCGCGGTGGCCGCGGTCGACCAGCACGGCCAGCTGGATGGCCTGGGGCCGGCCGTAGTCGATGAGCGCGTCCAGCGCGGCCCGCACGCTGCGGCCGGTGAACAGCACGTCGTCCACCAGCACAATGACTTTGGCCGACACGTCGACCGGGATCGCGGTCGAGCCGACCAGCGGCTGCATCGCGCGCATGCCGATGTCGTCGCGATAGAGGGTGATGTCCAGCTCGCCGACGGGCACCTGGACGTTCTCGAGCTCGTCCAGCTTCTCGGCCAGCCGTCGCGCCAGCGGGATGCCTCGGGTGCGCATGCCGACCAGCACCAGGTTGCGCACGCCGCGGTTGTGCTCGATGATTTCGTGCGCGATGCGGGTCAAGGCGCGGCGCACGTCCTCAGCAGACATGATCACCTTGCTGGAAGTGGGGGAGGGGTTGCTGCCACTGCCATTACGCGCGGCAGCTTCGACGTTTGAGGTCAACGCCTCTGCTCCTTTCCGGCCTCTCAGGACCGAGTTAAAGGTTTTTTGACAGGAACTGAACTAAGTCTAACCTGTCGTTTCGATCGCGTCTCTCTGATCTGCCATGTGGCAGTCCGACGCAACCGCTATGCCACCGGGCTGCTCACGAGGTGACGACAACGGTGCCGTTGTTCGAATAGCCGCTGATCTGGCTGCCGGAATAGATTGGCTCGGTCGAGGAGTGGTAGTGATAGCTGCCAGGCGTCTGGAACGTGACCGAGAACGTCGACCCGTCGCCCAGGCCGCCCGAGTCGAACGGCTGAACGGCCGACTCACTGATCACGGAATGAACGCTCGTGGTGAGGTTCAGCCAGGTTACCATCTGGCCCGCCTTGACCGTAATCGTGCCGGGGTCGAAGCCGGTCGCTTGGCGGAAGTACACCGTCGCGCCGCTGAAGGGTGGGGCGATCGCTCCCGCCGTGGCGCCGACCGGCGCTTTGATGATCACCTTGAGGGTGTACGGACCCGCGCAATTGAAACCGGGGTTGCTGTTGCCGTTCAGGCAGTCGGGCGCCGAGTTGAAGGTATACGTCCCAGGGTTGATGAAGTTGAAGCTTTTGCTCTCCCCAGGCATCAGGCCGCCGCTGTCGAACGTCTCAGGCGCGGTGCGTGGGTCGTCCATTTGGGCCGAACCGGAGACGGCCGTGTGCAGCTGGGTGCCGTTGTTCACGAACACAATCGTGCCGCCGGTGTTCGGGGTGCCGCCGGTGGTTATGGCGATGATTGACGGCGAGAAACCGCTGTCGGTAATGCTCACGGTTGCGCTTTGGAGCACCGTCGTGCCCGCCGGCACAGATACCGGCGCGACACCGGGTGCAGCCCCGATGCCGGGTGCAAGACCCGGTTGCGCGACCGTGGTAGGCGGCTGGCTGCCGACCGTGACGGTGTTACCGGTGCATGTGAAGCCTGGCGTCGCGTTGCCGTTGAGGCAGTCCACGGCCGAGCTGTAGATGTAGCTCCCGGCGCGAGTGAAGTTCCAGCTGAAGTTCTGGCCAGGCCCAAGGCCGCCGCTGTCGAACGGCGCCGGCGTGGTTGTTGTGTTGCCATTGCCGGCAGGCGTGGTGCTGGCGGTGTGGACGTTCGTGCCCTGGTTCGTCCAGGTGATGCTGCCGCCAATCGGAATGTTGATCGTCGGTGGCGAAAACCCGCTGTCGCTGATAGCCACACTGACGTTCTGGTCGTCGGCCAGAGCCGCGGGCGAGGGGACCGCCGCCAACAGCAGCAGGGGGAGCGCCGCCAGGGCGGCGCGGAAGAGTTTCACGTGCTTGGCTCCTGTAGTGAATATGTGTTCAAGTCTAGGCATCTCAACGGGGGTCTTGGCGGCGACGTGCGCATTCTCAGCAAGAATTTAGAAGCGCCGTCACCGCGGTAACGTCTAAGATGACACCAAGTACGCTTACACAGGAGGTTCTATATGACTGCTTGCCTAGCTCCTAATGGCCAGAACGTGTTCCGCGGCGGAGGCCCGTGCAACCGGCTGCTGGTGGGAACCCTCAGCGGCTTGCGGGTCCTGGAGCGCCAGGGCTCCGGTTCGAACTGGAGCGCCGCCGGCACGAAGCTCGATGGCCTGCACATCAGTTCCATGATGTATGAGCCAAAGCACCGTGGCCTGTTCGCCGGCGTCCACGGCGGCGGCGTCCAGTTCAGCGGGGATGGCGGCCAAACCTGGGAATCGCGCAGCCGCGGCATCACCGTCGACCACCTGTTCACGCTCGGCTATGCCGAGCCGTCGTTTGGCATCGTGCTGTACGCGGGCACCGAGCCGGCGGCGCTGTTCAAGAGTCACGACTACGGCCAGAGCTGGCAGGAGCTGCCAGCCTTACGGGGCGTGCCGGACATCGACAAGTGGTGCTTCCCCGCGCCGCCGCACCTGGGCCACACCAAGACGCTGGCCTTCGACCCGCGCGACCAGAACGTCATCTACGCTGGTATCGAGCAGGGCGCGCTGCTCAAGAGCGTCGACGCCGGCGTGAGCTGGCGCGAGCTGGCCGGCTTCTCCAAGCCTGACGATCTGGTCTACAAGGACGTCCACCAGGTTGTGCTGCGGCCGTCCAATCCCGACGAGATTTTCATGACCGGTGGCATCGGCCTGTACCACAGTCCCGACGCCGGCGAGACCTGGGAGCACGTCACCGATCGGAGCTTCCGCCTCGGCTATCCGGACCAGATCGTTTTCTCGCCGCTGGACGACCGGGTGATCTTCATGTCGGGCTCGTCGAGCAATCCCGGCAGCTGGCGGCAGTCGCACCACGCCAACGCGACCATCATGCGCAGCCGCGACGCCGGCAAAACCTGGGAGCTGGCCAACCGCGGCCTGCCGGAGAACATGCGGGCCAACATCGAGGCTATGAGCGTCTATGCCTGGGACAAGGGCTACGCCCTGTTCGCCGGCAACACCGACGGGGACGTGTTCTGCAGCGAAGACGAGGGCGAAAGCTGGACGCGTATCGCGCACGGCCTGGCGCCCGTTTCCAAGGGCGGCCACTTCCGAAACCTGCAGGCGACCGCGGCGTAGGCCTTTGTCAGAGTCCCCTCTCCCGCCGAGGCGGGAGAGGGTTAGGGTGAGGGAGCCTGCCCATCAGCCACAAGCGGACGCAGGCGGAGCGGGTGAGTGCCCTCACCTAGCCTCTCCGCTCGCCGTCCGCGTAGGACCGGTGGGAGAGGAATAAGTTACTCGACGTTGACGAGGATGTTGCCGATCGCACGGCCGCTCTCCTGAGCCTCGTGTGCGTCGGCAGCCTCGCTCAGCGGAAACCTCAGGCCGATACGCGGCCGTAAGGCGCTGGCCTCCAACGCGGCGGTGACGTCGCGTAGGCACTGATGGAGCGCGGCCTCGGGCAGGATGTACATGTACACCCAGCGCACCGTGACGGCGCTGCGCAGCAGGAGCTGGAACGGCAGCTCGGGGCTCCGCGAGCCGCCATCCGAAGCGTAGGTGGCGATGACGCCGTTCGGCTTCAGGACGGCCAGGTTGGTCTGAAGGTTCGCCCCGAAGCCGACGTCGACCACCCTATCGACCGACTGGGGGCCGGCCAGTGCGGCCACGTCCTCATCGCGGTAGTTGACGACTTGGTCGGCGCCGGCCTTTCGCGCCGCCTCAGCCTTCTCAGCCGAGCTGACGGTGCTGATGACGCGCGCCCCGCCCCATTTGGCCAGCTGGACGGCCGTGCCGCCCACAGCGCCCGCTCCGCCGTGGACCAGCACCGTCTGGCCCTGTATAGGCCCGTCGGCGAACAGCGCCCGATGCGCCGTCAGCGCGGGGATACCCAGGCAAGCGCCCTGCTCGAAGCTGATGCCGTCAGGCAGCCGGACGGCTTGCGGGCTTGGCAGGACCACGTACTGTGCGCAGGTGCCAAAGGGCCGCTGCCACTGGGCGCTGCAGGTCCACACACGCTCGCCGGTGCGCGACGACGGCACGCCGGGCCCAATCTCCTCGATCACGCCCGCGCCGTCGCTGTGCGGGATGACGCGCGGGAAGCTCATCGGACGCGTGGCGCCGGATCGGCCCTTCACGTCCGAGGGGTTGACGCCGGACCAGGACAGCCGGATGCGGACCTCGCCCGGCCCCAGCGGCGGCACGTCCATGTCGCCAACTTGAAGCACTTCGCGGGCGGGGCCGTTGCGCTCGTACCAGGCGGCGCGCATCAGGCCGCGGCGGGCTCCAGGCGGTAGAAGCGCTCCGCGTTCCGGAACAGGATGTCCTCCTTGGCCTCGCCGGTCATCTCCTCGCTCTCGATCAGCTCCTGGATCTCGTGCTTGCAGATGGCCACGTTGACCTCGTGCGGAAAATCGCTGGAGAACATGAAGGGGCTGCTGCCGACGCGTTTGACCGCGTGCGCGATCTCCGGCTCCTCGCCTTCGCAGCCGATGAACAGCCGGCCCTCGCGGATGTGCTTGCGGATGTAGTCGCTCACCCGCTCCCCTTCCTCGAGTTGGAACAGCTCGCCTCGTGGGTCATAGGTGATATGCGTCTCATACGAGCGATCGAAGCGCTCCAGCACGGTAAAGAGCCAGGCCACGCCGCCCTCGAGGAAGCCAATCCGCACGTTAGGGAAGCGTTGCGGGATGCCGTTGAAGATCACGCTGGCGAAGCACACCATTTGGCCGAACGGGTGGCCCAACGCGTGCACCGGCGCGTAGACGTTCGAGAAGTCGAGCTGGAAGCCCTCGTGGCACCCCCCATGGATGCCCAGGCAGCACTTGAGCCGTTCCGCTTCCTGGTAGACGGGCCAGTAATAGCGATGAGCGATCGGCAGGGCCAGCCCGGTCGAGGGCAGCATCGCCCCGCACATGCCCAGCTCTTCCACGCAGCGTGCCAGCTCCTCGGCAGCGGCACTTGGCTCTTGCATCGGGATCAGGCCCATGCCCTGGAAGCGGGGGCCGCGGGCGACGTACTTTTCGTGCAGCCAATCGTTGTAGGCCTTGCAGGTAGCGATAGCCCAATCCGGGTCGACGATTTTGCCGTAGGCCAGCGCCGTCGTCGGATACAGGACGGTGGCCTCGATGCCTAGGTCCTCCAGGAATGCCAGCCACTCCGGGGGGCCGACCGGTTTGCCGCCCCCAAACGATTCCGGTGGCTGCTTGCCAACGTGGACGTGCAGGTGGTCCAGCGGCGGGAACAGCCGCTCCATCCGGTAGGGCGCGCCCTCTGCGTAGGGCGCGGGCAGGAACTTGGAAATCTCGTCCGCGTCTTCAAATACGTGGCCGTCGCCGTCGATAATGCGCATCGCTTCTCCTCCTTTTAATGGGCTCCGGACATCGCGCGGGTGCCGCCGCGAATAGCCTCGGCTAAATCGGTAACTACCTCCGCGGTCGTCGTCCCGCGGCCGCGGTGCTCGGGTGTTTCCTCGCCCAGCGGTGTCTGCTCCACGAGTGTGAACATGTCGGCCGCGCCTTGCAGGATGCGCGGCGTGAGGCCCAGGTCCTCGTACGTCGCGGCGATCTCCAGCATCTCGCCCACCCAGCGGTAAGCCTTGGGCGGCATGCTCGGGACCTGCCGGTTGATCCAGGCGAACAGTTGCGGCTGGCTGCTCTCCAGCTCCGCCAGCAGCGGGGCCTCCACGTCCATCAGCCGGCCGGCGGTCAGCAGCTCCGTAGCCAGGGCGTTGAGGCCCTTGGTCAGCGAGGCGTAGCACATCTTGATGCCGGACGCCTGTCCGATCTGCTCGCCCATCACGCGCACATCCAGCCCGTGCTCGATCAGCTCGGCGAACTCGCCGGCATACCGGCCCGAGGCATACAGCCGCGTCTTGGGCGGGCCGGGCTCGGGTGGATTGCCGATGATGCCGACGTCGACCATGCGGATACCCGCCGGCTCGACGACGTCGGCTACCTGGCGGGCGGTCTTGGGCGAGATGGCGTTGCAGTCGGCGAACAGCAGCGCGGCGCCGGTGGCCCGCACCGCCTGGGCTACGCGCTTGGCGATGTCCAGCGCCTGGTCCGGCGGCAGCACCGACAGCAGGACGTCCGCCTGGCGCACGAGCGTTTCGTCGTCCGGCACGTCCTCGATGCCGGCTTCCTGGGCCAGCGTTGCGCTGCGTGAGCTCCGGCCGCGCAAGCAGGTGATGACGCGCAGGCCGCCGTGCCGCAGCACGTTCCCAATCGAGTGGCCCATGTCGCCCGGGCTCAGCAGGCCAACTGTCTGGATAGCCATCATCTACGCTCCTTGGCGGGTGGGATGGGTCTCGTTTCCCGTCTCCAGTCTCTCACTACTCGCATCGCATAATACGCGGATGCCGATTCAGAATGAGTCAAAGGGGGCGCGGCTGCGTGAGCTGCTGCGCCGGCCCGAGCTGCTGGTGGTGCCCGGCGGTTTCAGCCCGCTGTTTGCCGCGATGGCCGAGCTGGCCGGGTTCGACGCCTTCTTCGTAGCTGGTTCGCAGACGTCTGCCTTCCTGTACGGCTTGCCGGACGTGGGCCTCATCGGCCTGCGCGACATGGTGGACCATGCCCGCCACGTGGCGGCGCGCTGCGACCTGCCCATCCTGGTCGACGCCGATACGGGCTTCGGCAATGCCGTGGGCGTGTACTTCACGGTCCAGGAGTACATCCGCGCCGGGGCCGCGGCGCTCAACATCGAGGACCAGGAGGCGCCCAAGAAGTCCGGCACCGGGGGCGGGCGGCGCTGCATCTCCAAGGCGGAGGCCATCGGCAAGTTCAGGGCCGCCGTCGAGGCTCGCGACGAGCTGAACCCTGACTTCGTGATCTGCGCCCGCTGCGACGTCGTCGGTTCCGAGGGCGGGACGTTCGAAGATGCCATGGACCGCTGCGTGGCCTACGTCGAGGAAGGCGGAGCGGACATGGTCTGGATCAACACCCTCCAGACCCGCGACCAGGTGGAGCAGGCCTGCCGCCGCATCCCCGCGCCGGTGCTGCCCTCATACGGCGGTCCGCCACCAGCGCCCACGCTGGAGGAATGGCAGTCGATGGGCGCCAAAGTGGCGCTCTATCCGGCCCTCACCACCAACGTGGCGCTGCAGGCCGCCTGGGACATGCTGCACGACTTCAAGGAGCGCGGTACGGAGGCCCTCACGGATTTCGGCCAACGAGCGCGCAGCAGCCCCTGGGGAATGGCCGATCGCGGCGCCATCGTGGGCGACGACCTCATCACCGACCTGGAAGAGAAGTTCCTCCCAGCCGGCATCCGGCGTGACTACGATGGGACGTTCGGCTTCGCGAGCAAGCCTACCGGCTAGAGGTCCCTTTGGCCACTCGCCGCTCGTTTGTCATTCTGAGCGTCGAGCGAAGAATCCGTGGTTCCGACGGATTCCGCGCTCCGCTCGGAATGACAAAGGGCTCGGCATGGGAATATTGCCAGGCGATGGCGATCGGGCAGCGCGCGCTGGGGCGTACCGGGCAGAGTATCTCGGCTATCGGCTTCGGCTGCGGCAACCAGGCCGGGCTGCTGGTTCGGGGCGAGCCTCGCGAGCAGGTGCGGGTCATCGCGCGCGCCATCGATCTGGGGATCACCTATTTCGACACGGCTGCTCAGTACGGCAACGGCGTGTCGGAGCAAAATCTCGGGCGAGCGCTGCGCGAGCTGAAGCCGCGCGACGCGCTGGTCGGCACCAAGCTGCAGTTCGGCCAGCCCGACGTTGCCGCCGGCCAGGCTCGCATCCGCGAGCTGTTCGAGGCCAGCCTGAGCCGGCTCGGCCGCGAATCGGTTGATGTCCTGTTCTACCACGGCCGGATTATCCTGGGCGCGGGTGGCGCGCGCTCGCTGAGCGTCGCCGACATGCTCGGTCCGGTCCTGGACGCGTTCCGAGGCTTTCGCGCTGAGGGCCGGGTGCGCTTCCTGGGCTTCACCGGTCTGGGCGACACGGCGGCGACCGCTCAGGTTGTCCGGCCTGACGCCTTCGATGTCTTTCATTGCTATTACAGCGCGGTGAACCCGTCCGCCGGCTTCGCCGTCCCGGATGGCTTCGGCCAGCAGGACTTCGGCGGCCTGCTGGAACGCGCCCGGGCCGCGGGTATGGGCGCGTTCGCCATCCGCGTCATGGCCGCGGGCGCACTGGCCGGCACTGTCGAGCGGCATCCGCTGGCCAGCCGTGAGGGCGCACCGCTGATCGCCGGCGTGGACTACGACGCCGACGCCGGGCAGGCCGAGCGCCTGCGACCCGTCGCGGACGAGCTGGGTGTCAGCTTGCCCGAGCTGGCCATCCGTTTCGCGCTGAGCAACCCCGACATCTCGTCTGTCCTGGTTGGCTTCTCGGATCATGCCCAGCTCGAGGAGGCCGCCCGCGCGGCCGAGGCCGGCCCCTTGCCCGCTGGAGCCTTGGAGCGCATCGTCGGCGACTTGTTGCTGTAGCGGAGGGGCAGTGCCTATTTGAAAAAGGCCACAGGGCCAGCGCCGCGAAGCTGAGCCATTGCATGACGCCTGCATGGTAGCAACCGAGAGTGATCGTTGCTAGGCTTAGAAGTCCTATGCCGAAGCGAATTCGTCTCCAGAGCGACAGCAATGCGCACGACCGCCCGTGGCGGGTGGCCGTGGAGCAGGGCTTCTTCGCCGGGGAGGGCTTGGACGTCGAGTACCACGAGGACAACCCCAAGGGCGTCGAAGGGCGCTGCGAGGACTTCACGGAGCGCTGGAAAGAGTCCCAGCTGGCCGAGGGTGCGCTCGAGGTCTATCCCGTTTGCGAGTGGGGCGCCATCGAGCGCGTGCAGACGTTGGGCAAGGGCAAGATCATAGGTCTCGACACGACCATCCGGACTGGCGCCATGATGGTCCGGGCGGATTCGAAGATCCAGAACGTGGCCGAGCTGGCCAACGTGCCCATCGCCTGTACGTGGCACGCCGGCACGTTCTACGCCGCCATCGAGTGTCTGGAAGCCGCCGGAGTGCCGTTCGACGACATCAAGCTGGTACATGCCAACGACCGGCTGGAGGCGCTGCTCAGTGGTAAGACCGAGGCCGCGGCGCTTATGGAGCCGCTGGTCAGCCGGGCGGCCGAAGCCGCCGCGCGGACGATTGCCGATCTGCGCTGGCGCGGCGGCATCGTGGCCGGCGAGGACCTGGACGACGAAACCGTTGGCAAGCTGCTGCGCGCGCTGAACAAGGCTGTCGCCTGGCTGCAGGAAAGCGAGGACCGCTCCCGCCAAGAGCTGCTGCGCGACCTCAAGCCCGAGCTGCGCCGCGATGGCCTCCTGCCGGAGCTGGTTGGCGCCCAAGCCTACGAGCCGGCGGCCTTCAATCGCACCGCCAACTGGATGGTCGAGCGTGGCTTCCTGCCCGAGACCCCTGCCTACGAGGCTGTCGTCCGCGGCGGCAAATAGAGGCTCAGAGCTTCTCGTACTCCTCGAGGATTCCCGCGTTGCGGAGGATGCGCTTTACGAGGTCGCCAGACACGTCCTGGCCGTGCGGGTTCGGTACGTGCACGTCGAGGTTGCCACGGGACATGAACGGGTGCTTGCCGCCGGATGACGGGCCGACGAAGCCAAGTGCTCGCAGGTTCTTGATGAAGTCGCGCCGTTTTGTAGGACCGGTCGATGCCAATCAGCTAGGCTGGCACCGATTTCTTCGGCAGCTGCATTCCGTCCAAGTCGGGTAGAGAGGCGTCTTTGCGTAGCTGCAGGACTATCCAATCTTCGAGGACTTCCCGTAACTGCTCCATGCATTCGTCAAGGGTCTCAGCGGTCGCCCATACGCCTGGAAAGCCAGGAATCTCCGCGAAGTACGTGCTGTCCTCGGCAAGTTGAGTTGCCGTGGCTCGGCCTAACGCGGCTTCGATGTACGTTGTAAGCATCGCTCTTACTTGCTGCAACGCTAGCGCGCGATGGTTATGGCGGACAACATTTTTCAGAGATTCGACGCGGGTAAGTCGGCGCGCCAAGTATAAATGTGCGCAATGGCTATTGCAGATGTAATTGGTGTTTCCCTGCCGCGGGTGGAGGGACGCGAGAAAGTAACCGGCACGGCCGGCTACACGGCTGACCTGGTGCTGCCTGGGATGCTGTGGGGCAAGGTCTTGCGCAGCGCCGAGCCGCATGCGCGATTGGTCCGAGTCGACGCAGCCAAGGCGCGGCGGCTGCCCGGTGTGCGCGCCGTGATTACAGGTGCGGACCTGGGTGGGCTGTTGACCGGATCGCGCCAGCGCGACGTGCCGGTGTTGTGCAGCGACCGGGTGCGCTTTATTGGCGACGCAATCGCGGCCGTGGCGGCCGACGATCCCGAAGTCGCCGACGAGGCGCGGGACGCGATCGAGGTCGAGTACGAGGCGCTGCCGGCCGTGTTCGAGCCGGCGGACGCGCTGCGGCCGGGCGCGCCCGTGCTCCACGAGCGGGCCGCCACGTACAAGGGCCGGCCGGAGGGTGTTCCGGACGAGCCCAACCTGCAGTCGAGCGCCAGCTTCGGCCGCGGCGACGTCGAGCAGGGCTTCGCCGAGTCCGACCAGGTGTTCGACCACACCTTTGTGGCCGAGCGCGTGCACCAGGGCTACATCGAGCCGCGCGCCTGTGCCGTCCGGATCGACGGCGATGGCCTTGTCCACGTGTGGTCGAGCTGCAAGGTGCCGTACAGGCTGCGCGGGCTCATGGCCGACCTGTTCGAGCTGGAGCGGGACAAGGTCGTCGTCGAGCGCCGCACCATCGGCGGCGACTTCGGCGCCAAAGGCGAAGTTGGGCCGGAGCCCATCGCCTACGCATTGGCCAGAGCGACCGGCCGGCCGGTCAAGATCGTTCGCACCTATGTCGAAGAGCTGCAGGCGGGCGCGCCGCGGCACAAGGCCATCATTCGCGTCCGCACCGGCGTCAGGAAGGATGGCAGCATCGTCGCCCGCGAGATGCGGATCACCATGGACGGCGGGGCCTACGGCGGGCACAAGTACAACCCCCAGCTCATCCTGCCCTCGGTCAATCGCGGCTTAGGGCCGTACAAGATGGCCCACAGCCGCATCGAAGCGCGCTGGGCCTACACCAACAACGTCCCGGGCGGCATCGCCCGGGCGCCGGGGCAGCCGCAGGTGGTGTTTGCCGGCGAGTCGCAGATGGACATCATTGCCCAGGCGCTGGGCATGGACCCGATCGACTTGCGGCTGCGGAACATCGTGGGCGACGGCGACGACTGGCCGGTAGGCTCGGGCCGTCAAGGAGTCATGGCCCGGCAGACGTTGGAGCTGGCGCGGCGTGCGTCCGGCTGGGACGAGCCGCTGGGGCCGTGGCGCGGCCGAGGCGTGGCCATCAGCGAGCGCGGCATCGGCAGTGGCGCTTCCGGCTTGATCGTCACCTTCCATAGCGACGGCCACGTGTCGGCGCTGAGTGGTGTGCCGGACATCGGCGTCGGCGCCTTCACCGTCCTGCGCCAGGTACTGTCGGAACAGTTGCACGTGCCGCTGGAGGCGGTGACCGTCTACGGCGGCAACACCTCCGAGGCGCTGACGGACTCCGGCACGGGCGGCAGCAAGGGCACCTACAGCGTCAGTTTCGCCGCCTTCCAAGCCGTGCCCGAGCTGAACCTGCGCCTGGCTGAGCTGGCGGCCAGCCGGCTGGAATGCGCCGTCGAAGACCTCCAGCCGAGCGCCGCGGCCTACCACGTCAAAGGCTCGCCCGACCGGCGCGTGCCGACCGTCGAGCTTGTGGCCGAGGCAGCCGAGCGCGGCGGCGGTACGCTGGAGGCCCGCTCGGCCGGCCCCGGCCACGACGATCGTACGCAGCAGATGTGCTCGGTGGCGTGCGTGGCCGAGGTCGAGGTCGATCCGGACACTGGCCACGTGAGGCCGGTCAAGATCACCATGGCCAGCGACGTGGGTTACGTCATCAATCCGCGGTTGATGGACGGCCAGATCGAGGGCGCCGCCATACAGGGGCTGGGCATCGCACTCATGGAGGACCTGTCGGCGCAGGAGGGCCACATAGGCGCCCTGCACCTGGGCGACTACAAGCTGCCGGTCATCGCCGACCTGCCTGAGCTGGTCAGCGTGCTGGTCGGCGGCGCGCCTGGTCCGGGGCCGTACGCGGCCAAGGCGGTGGGTGAGCTGGGTGTCATCCCCGTGGCCGCCGCTGTGGCCAACGCCGTCGCCAAAGCCTCTGGCGTGCGGGTGACGCATCTGCCGGTGACGGCCGAAAAAGTCCGCGCCGGCCTGGAGGTACGCTGATGGCCAAAGTCAGCATGCACGTCCCGCTGGCCGCGCCGGACGTGCAGCCGAACACGATGGTCGAATGGGCGCGCCGGTCGAAGGCGGCGGGCGTGGGCGGTCTATTCACGCTGGATCGCCTGGTGTTCGACAACCAGGAGCCGTTGATGGCGCTGGCGGCGGCGGCGGCGGTCGCGCCCGGCATGACCCTGGGGATTTCCGTGCTGCTTGGTACGCTGCGCCCGCCTACGCTGCTGGCTAAGATGGCCGCCACGCTGGACCAGATCAACGGCAACCAGGTGATCCTGGGCCTGGGGGTCGGCAGTCGGGCCGACGATTTCGCGGCCGCCGAGATCCCGTTCGAGCATCGTGGCAGCCGGCTGGAAGAGGCCATTCAGATCATGAAGCTGTGCTGGAGCGGCCAGCCGGTCAAGTTCAGCGGGCGCTTCTACAACATCGACGTCGGCCCTATTGGCCCCAAGCCGCTGTCCGGATCGACGTTGCCCATCTGGCTTGGCGGTGGCAGCACTGAGTCGGCCCTCAAGCGCATCGGCCGCATCGCCGATGGCTACATCGCCAGCTCTTCAGGCGGCCCTGGCGGCTTTCGCGATAAGTGGGACGCCATCCAGCAGTACGCTGAGCAGGCGGGCCGCGATCCGGCCAGCATCTATCCGGCCGGGCTCATCTACATTTGCGTCGACGATGACGTCGCCCGGGGAGAGGAAGTCACCACCCGCTATTTCCAGCATTACTACGCCGGCAGCCGCCCCGCCCGCGGCGGCGCCATTATCGGTTCAGCCGACGTCTGCGTGCGCGGCATCAACGAGTACCTTCAGGCGGGGGTGCGATACCCCATCATCGGTTCGCCAACCGCCGACCTGGGACACCTGGACCGCCTCCTGGAGCAGGTGCTGCCCCGACTCGAGGGTTAGTTCGGCGACCAGGCGATGGACGATATCTCGCTGAGCTCGCGCCACAGCTTGGCCCACGTTTGGCCGGCGTCATCGCTGCGGTAGAGGTAGCCATAGCGGCTGGCAGCCAGCATCAGCTTGGGGCTGTCCGGCTGCATGCGGACCACCCACATGGCCGAATTGGGCGGCACCGGCATGTCCACGAAGTCCCACGTCTCGCCGGCGTCCGCGGTGCGGGCCAGCGAGCCGGTGCGGCCGGGCGTGGCGTCGCCAATGGTGGCCCAGGCCTTGGCGGGGTCAAGCGGGTCCAGCGCCAGGTCGCGCACGTGGTGCAAGGGGAAGCGCTGGCGCACGCCGACAGGCTGCCAGCTCGCGCCATCGTCGCGGCTGATGTGGATCTCGTTGTTGACCACGACGAACACCGATTTGGGCGGCCCCGGGCTGACCACCACCGCGTGCACGTCGGGGTTGGTGATGGCCTGGCGATCCACGGTGGTCCAGGTCCGGCCGCCGTCGGAGCTGTGCCGCGCGCCGTCGACCTCGATGCTCAGCCACATGCTCTCCGGATTTGATGGATCGATGGCGATGTCCGTCACGCGCGGGACGCCCACGTTGTCGCAATCGGCCGCGATCTCGACGTCCAGCTCGTCCCACGACATACCGCCGTCGCCACCGCGGTAGACAGCCGGGCGGCTTGGGGTGCCAGTACCCGCAAACAGCACGTTGGTATCGCTTGGATGCACAGCTACGCGCCACACCGTCTGATTGCTGAGGGCTCCCCCGAGTGACTCCCAGCAGCGTCCGCCGTCGTCGCTGCGCAGGATGCCCTTATCGGTGCCGGCGAACAGGACTTGGGGATTGGCCGGGTGCGACGTCAGCGTGCGGACGATGCCGTCCGAGTGGACACCGTTGCGCGGCGCCAGGCGCTGCCAGTGCTCCCCATCGTCGTCGGTTGCCAGGATGCCTTGCCCAATGGTGCCAACCAGGATGCGCATGCAAACACCTCCGAAGGGTGCATCATACATTGACTGAGCGTGTCATGCGCGCCCGCGTTTCAGTTGCGTAGAATGCGCGGGTAATGCCCGCCCCAACGGTTGCCGTCCTGAGCCCCGGCGAAATGGGCTCCAACGTCGGCCGCATCCTGATCGAAAGCGGCAAGCGCGTGCTGACCTGCTTGGACGGTCGCGGTCCTGAAAGCGCCGAGCGGGCCAGGCAGGCGGGCTTCACCGTGGCGTCTGATTTGGTCCAGTTGGTCGGCGAAGCGGAGCTGCTGGTCTCGGTTGTTCCGCCGGCGGCCGCCGAGCCCGTGGCCCTGGCCGTTGCCGCGGCATTGGCCGGGCGCCGGCGGCTGCTGTACCTGGATGCCAACTCCATCGGTCCTGAGACTGCCGAGCGCATCGCTAACACCATCACCGCCGCGGGCGCCGATTTCGTTGACGGCTGCATCATCGGCGGCGCCCGCGACCTTCGCGGCCGGTCGCGGTTCTACCTGTCCGGCCAGCGAGCCGAGGCCGCGGCGGAGCTGCTGAAGCCCCTCAACGTGTCCATTCTGGGTACCCGTCCAGGCCAGGCATCCGCCTTCAAGGTGCTGTACGCCGGCGTTACCAAGGGCCTCAGCGCCATGGGCATGGAGCTGCTGGCTGGGGCCGAGCGGCTGGGCGTCGGCGCTGAGCTGCTGGAGAAGCTGCGGCTGGACTGGCCCAATGTGGCCGCGTTCTTTGACCGCAACCTGCCCGGACTTGCGCCGCGAGCAAAACGGCGCGCGCAGGAGATGGAGGAGCTGGCGGAAACGCTGGAACACCTCGGCATCGCCGCTCCGCTGGCCAGGGGCGCCCAGGCTGGCCTGGAGGCCGTGGCCGAACGCTACGGCCGCGAACGGCCGCCGGAAGCTGACACCCTGGACGAAGTGATCCGCTGGTGGGCGGCTTCAGACACGTCAGGATGACATGGAAGTATTGGGAATTGGCGTCGGATTTCGATCTTGACGCCCCGCTTGGCTGGTACGTTGGCCCTACCGTGGCAGTCGAAGGAACGCTGCCCACCGAGGTCATCCGCAACATCCGACGGCGAATGGCCGACATTGGTCGCAACCAAATCTGCAGTGGCCAAGGAGGGCGGGATTGATGACGGCTTGCTATCGGCGCTGCTGAAGCGGACCAAGGCCGCGAATCTCCGCGCAGCCGGCGATAAATGCGTTGACCTCGCAGGTATTTAGACGGGGATGCGGACGCGGCGCAGACTAGCCGTTAACACCTTCAGCAGGCCAGCGCCAACGACGAGAGCACCGGCGACCAAGAGGCCCTTCCGGCGACTCGCTCCCGGATCGTCCTCCTCGAGCGTGAACGAGATGGCTTCTTGCGCCATCCGCTCAGCCTTACGCCGCGTCGTGTCGCCACCGACGATGTGCAACTCAGGCACACGGAAGCTCCACCCTTTGCTGTCGGGATCGTAGACGAACTCGACCGCGTAGCCGGCGATGGTGGCAGTGTCAAAGGTCGCGTTCATAGATTCCGTAGCTCCTCGACAGTGTAGCCAAACTCGTCAGCGACAAAGCGCAATTCTTGATTGCCAAGGTCCTTGCCGTCATGGTAAGCGAACGTGCCTCGGCGCTCATCCTTGCCCAGAAACCGATGGGAGCCTCGCTGACGGATGATCCTCCAGCCATCCCGCTGAAGTTGGCGAAACACCACGCGGGCCTTAGGCATCGGCCATCAACTCGGAAGGCTTCACGCCCAGCGCCTTGGCGAGCTTGCGGATGGTCACCGGGTAACTGCTGGCGCCAATCTCTAGGCGAGCCACGGTCACGCGGCTGACTCCGGCCGCCTCGGCGAGCTCTTTTTGGGTCATCGGCACGCGCTCCCGGAGCGCCTTAAGTTGCGGGGCCATCGCCATATCTCCATTGTAGCATACTTGATACAAAGTAGCTTGATAACTGATACATTATTCTGTATCATATGTGTATCAGTAAGCGAGGGAAAAGAACGATGCAACTACTCACCGCCGAGAACCGCCGGGCACTGCCGGTCCTCTATTCCCCGGAGAACGCGCCCGACCCCAAGGTGCCGGTCAAGTTCTTCACCCCAGACTCGTCCTGGACCTGGTACGCCACGGAGTTTGACGGCGAGGACACCTTCTTGGGCTACGTCAAGGGTCAGTTCCCGGAGCTTGGTTACTTCACCCTGCACGAGCTGGCCAGCGCCCGCGGCCCTCGGTGCTGGCAGGCGGACGCAGCTTTGGCTAAAATAACGCTCACGTACGCCGTAACTTCCAGGGCGGAGCAAGCAGGTTGGCAGTAGGCACGGCAGTCGAGGTCCAGAACGCGGCAGCGCTGGCGGCCCGCCTGGCGATCAGCCAATCGCGCCGGTAAGCGAAACGAAGACGCGCAACTGGGTCATGGGCCTGGTGTCCGCGTCCCACACCATCAACCACCTCAACAGCAACACCATCCCGGTGGTGCTGGGCGTGATGATGACCAGCCTCGGCCTGGGCTACACCGACCTGGGCCTGCTGCAGACGGTGAACAGCCTGTTCTCCAACGCCATGCAGGCCACCTACGGCATCGTTTGCCAGTACGTCAAGCGGTCCGTCATCTTGGGCGTCGGCAACATCCTCATGGGCTTTTCGACCATCTTCATGGGCGGCACTACGTCGTTCGGGCCCATGCTGGGCCTACGGGCGCTGAACGGCGCTGGCTCCAGCCCGCAGCACCCAGTGGGCTCCACGATGCTGGCTACCTACTTTCCCAAGGCGCGTGGCCGGGCCCTGGCGCTGCACAGCACCGCCGGCAACCTGGGCCAGGCTATCGCGCCGGTCCTGGCGGCAGCGCTGATCTACTTCTTCGACTGGCGCGTGGCGCTGGTGGTGGTGGGGATTCCCAGCGTGATCATCGGCGTGGCCTTCCTGCTGCTGCGGGATCGAATCCACGTCTCCTCCAGCGCGCACAAGCAGCGGCGAGGTGGTTGGGAAGCCTACAAAGCCTGCTTGAAGAACCGCGACTTCATGCTCGTCAGCTGCCTACTGATGGTGGGAGCGGCGGGCCGCGATGGCGGTATCACCCAGGTCTACTTTGTGCCGCATTTCATCCGCGACCTGGGCCTCGCCGCCGCCGTCGCGGCGTTGCTGCTTACCTTGACGTAGGTTGGCGGCATGCTGGGGCCGCTGGGCATTGGCTGGCTCTCGGACGTCTGGCCGCGCAAGCTCGTGCTGCAGGCGTCGATGCTGCTGTCGGCCATCAGCACCATCTGGCTGGGCCAGCAGTTTGCGCTGACCTTTCTGCTGCTGGTCAACCTGTTCCTGCAAGGCGCGGTCACGTTCTCGCGCCAGACGCTCACTCAGGCCATGATCACCGACTACACCGCTGAGCAGTACCACGACGCCGCCTTCAGCCTGTACTACACCATCGGCTTCATCAGCGGACCGGCCTGGAACTTGGCCATGGGCGCGATGATGCAGACCTGGGGCTTCACCGCCGCCACCTACGTGATGGCGGCGTCCTACATTGCCGGCATGATCATGCTCATCCCCGTCCGTTTGGGGCCGAAACCTGCGACCTCATCCTGAGCGCGCCCCCATGTCATCCTGAGCGCGGCGAAGAACCTTACCCGCCAGCGAGATCGCTGCGCCGTTTTGTCATGCAGAGCGCAGCGAAGCATCCGTAGCCCTCGGGTACGGATTCCTCGCGAACTAATGACAAAAAAGGCGCCGCCGCTGGGCAATATTCCTCGCTCGACGCTCGGAATGACATTGGATTTAGCGGAAGGTCGTTTTAGCGGAAGGTCGTCTTGAACAGCTCCGTCCAGGAGTTGAGGTTCTGTTCCGCCTGGGCGGGGGCCACGCCTGCGTCCGGCGCCCAGTAGGGGAACGTCACCTTGTCCGTGCCGGGAAAGAAGCCCTGCTGCTTGAGGATGGTCGCGCCATCGCTCAGCAGCCAGTCGATGAACAGCAATCCGGCGTTGGGATGCGGCGCCTTGGCGGCCAGCGAGTCCTGGCCGAGGTTGGCTACGGCAGTGTCGAGCGCAGCCCATTTGACCGGCGCGTTCTGCATCTGGGCAGCCTGCACGTGCGCCAGGAAGATGGTCGGGGCTGCCGGCACTTCGCCCTTCACGATCAGGTCGAGCAGCGCTTGGCCTGAAACCTGGTAGACCTTCGGCTGCTGCTGGCTGGCGACCTGGCTCAGGAATTTCTTGCCGGCGTCGTCGCC
>DAIUFO010000005.1:21347-27887 GCA_036844545.1 Chloroflexota bacterium | reverse complement strand
CCCGACGAGAGACCACACTGCTGGCTCTTTTACACACGTCCCGGGACGCAGGCGTCCAGGTAATTGAAAGGCAAGTAGAACTGGCCGTTCCAGTAGCCGGGGTCGAGCCCGGGCCAGAACATCGTGATCCGCTCCCACTTCACGCCGGCGTTGTAGGCCAGGTTGTTCTGCTGGGTTCGGAAGGCCTCGGCTACGCCGAAATGGCGGTCCGAAGCGCTGACTGGCTTGAGGGCCAGCGGCCCAGTAGCCGCCGCCGAAGGGACGAGCGTGGCGGCGATGGACAGGGCAGCCAGGAAGGGCAGCACTTTGCGGAGAAGAGTCATACGTCTGCTGCGCACCCTAGCGCGGCAGCGTAGCAGAAACCTACTGGGTAGTACGGAAAGGGGGCCAAAGCCTCAGCTGCGGAATAGTGCGATTAGGCGCCCGATGGTGAGTGCTTGGTATGGTGTATGCGTCCACCGTTGCAGGGTACTTGTTCGAAGCGTTGTAACGTCTGCCGCGGCAGCCAGGGAGGGAAATGCACGCATGAGGTCGATCTGGAAGGGAGCGGTCAGCTTCGGGTTGGTCACCATCCCGGTCAAGCTCTACACCGCCACCGAGGACAAGGATGTCCGCTTTCATATGCTCCACAAGGAGGACGGCTCGCGCATCGAGTTCAAGCGGTTCTGCGCCGAGGAGCAGATCGAAGTCGATAACGACGAGATCATCAAGGGCTACGAATACGGCAAGGGCAAGTACGTCACGGTCGACGAGAAGGACCTGGAACAGATCCCCCTCGGCTCCGGCCACGCCGTCGAGATCATGGAGTTCGTCGACCTGCCCGAGGTCGATCCCATCTACTTCCAGAAGTCGTACTACTTGGAGCCCCAGGAGGGCGCAGCCAAACCGTACGCGCTGCTGCGTGAGGCCATGACGCGGGCCAACAAAGTGGCTTTGGCCAAAGTCGTGCTGCGGGATAAGGAGCACCTGGCCACCGTGCGCGTCTACGGCGACGCGCTGGTCATGGACACCCTCTTCTACCCCGACGAGATCCGCGACTCCGGCCAGCTCGAAGGCCTCAGCGGCGCCAAGCTGAACGAAAAGGAAGTCCAGATGGCGATCAACCTGGTCGAGGCCCTCAGCGGCGACTTCGAGCCTGGCAAGTACAAAGACGAATACCGCGACGCCTTGCTCGAGGTCATCAACCACAAGATCGAGGGCACGCCCATGGAGGCCGCGCCGGTCACGAGGCCGTCCTCCAAGGTCATGGACCTGTTCGAGACGCTCCGCGCCAGCGTCGAAGCCGCGAAAGGCTCCGAGCCCGCCCCCAAGCGCAAACAGAAAGTGGCTTAGGGCTTCCTCGCAGCCAGTTCCTTCGTCAGCAGCGGGACGAACTCCAGCACGTCGGCTACGACGCCGTAGTCGGCAACCTGGAAGATGGGCGCTTCGGGGTCGTTGTTGACGGCCACGATGGTCTGGGCTTTCTGGATGCCGATGGTGTGGTTGAAGAAGCCGCGGATGCCCAGGCCGAGGTAGAGCCGCGGCGATATGACCTTGCCGGTGAGGCCCACCTGCTGCTGGCGTGGCATCCAGCCTAGGTCGACGATCTTGCGCGTGGCGCACACGGAGGCGCCCAGCACGCCGGCCAGCTCGTCGAGCATCGGCAGGTTGTCGGGTCCCCCCACGCCGAAGCCGGCCCCGACCACGATCTCGGCGGTCTCCAGCTCAATACCCTTGGCGCCGACGCTCGGCTCCGCCCCCAGGCGCTCGACCCGCGACGGGCCGAGCTGGCTCAGGTCCAGGCGATCGACGTGGGGCTTGCGTTCGTAATTCGGCTTGACCTTGCGCAGCACGCCTGGCCGAACCGTGGACATCTGTGGCAGCGTGCGGGACATGATGGGCGCCACGATGTTCCCGCCGAAGGCCGGCTTGAGCTGGACCAACAGGTCGTCGGCGTTCAAGTCGAAGCCCACGCAGTCGCCGGTGAGGCCCAGCTCGAGGCGGCCGGCGATGCGCGGCGCCAGGTCGCGGCCGTTGGCCGTCGACGGCAGCAGCACGACGTATGGCTTCAGCCGCTGGATGGCGTCGGCCAGCACGCCGGTGTACAGCTCGGTGTCGTAGTGCTCCAGGCGCGGATCGTCGGCAATGTACACCCGATCCGCACCATGCGCGGTGAGCTCCCGAGCGAGGTCAGCCACACCCTTGCCGAGCACCACGACCGCCAGCTCGCTGCCCAGCCGCTGAGCCAGCCGCAGGCCTTCGCCCAGCAGCTCCAAAGTGACGGGCCGGACCCTGCCGTCGTACAGCTCGGCGGCGACCCATACCGCCCGATCGTTGGCCGTCGAACGCTCGGCCGGAGCGATCGGCGCGTCGTCGTCAGCGCCTTTCCAGCCGCTGAAAAGCCCCTGCTCGTCCACCAGCGCGGCCGCCAGCTCGCGCGCGGCCTGGGCCAGCTCGTCGCTGGGAATCATTCGCACGTGGCGTTCGATCTGGACGGTCGTAATCTCGTGGACCCAGGTGGGCGAGCCCTTCAACCCAAAGCCCGACAGGTCGTCGGACAGGTCGGCCGCGGCCAGCGTCTCGTAGGGTTTGTTCGGCGCCTCTTCCCGGCCCGCCCGGTTCGGCCGCGCGGGCGCGGCGATGTCCTCGGGCACGGTGATCAGCGCCGGCAACGGCAGCCGCAGCTCTTCCGTGCCGTCGTCTGTCATGCGCGTGACGAGCAGCTGGCCATCTTCCCGTACGACCGCCTTGGCGTTGGTCACCTGGGGGATGTCGAGCATCTCCGCCACTTCGGGCCCAACTTGTCCGGTTTCGGCGTCGAGGCTGTACTTGCCGCAGAACACGATGTCGTACTGGCCCAAACGCAGAGCAGCCGCGAGGGCGCGCGACGTGGCCAGCGTATCGGAGCCGGCAAAGGCGCGGTCGTTGAGATGAACGGCCCGGTCGGCGCCGGAGGCCAGCAGCTCCATGAGCGCTTCGCGCGCCTGCGGCGGGCCCATAGTCATGACCGTGATCTCGCCCTCGCCGGCCTGCTCGACCAACTGCTTGGCCGCCGTAAGGGCGTGCTTTTCGTAGGTGTTGACCAGGTTCAGCACGCCCTCGCGCTTCAGGGTCTTGGTCACAGGGTCGAACTCCAGCGATTCCAGGTCCGGCACCTGCTTGATGCAAATGGCGATCTTCATTCGGGGAGATCGTACCGGAGGGCAAACGGCGGGCATATACTTGCCGCCGATGGCCGAGGCTGAACAGGTGGTCCGCGTCACGGCCAGCACGATAGACGAGGCCCGCAGGCACGCGGCCCGCCTGCTGCAGGTGGCGCCCTCGCTGCTTGAGGCCGAAGTCGTGGGCGCCAAGAAGTCCGGGTGGTTCGGTCTGGGCACTCCCAAGCTGGAGGTCGTGCTCTGGCTGCCCCAGCCGGAACAACAGGCGCCCGCCTCCGAGCCGCCCGCCGAACAAGCCGCTGCGAGCACGACGAACGTCGCCTGGCAGGTCCGCTGCGAGGCCGGCGAGCTGTACCTGGACGTGCAGGTGCCGGGACCGTGGCTGTCGGAAGTGGAGGAGCACATCTTCTCCTGGCCGCTGGACGAGTACGACCGCGACGCCGTCCGCCGCGCTCTGAGCGGCGCCGATCCCTCGCCAGCGCGTTTCGCCCGGATCGATCCGTCGGAAGAGGCGGACCCGGACGCGCCGTTCTTCATCAAGATCGCGCGCGACGCCATGGGCGCCTGGGCCGTACCCGGTCGGGGCGGGCAGCCCACGGCCGAGGATGTGAAGGCAGCGCTGGCCCGAGCCGGCGTCAGGTGGGGCATCGATCCGGCAGCGGCCGAGCTGAGGGGAGAGCCGGTTCTGCTGGCTCGTGGCACGGAGGCAACGCCCAGCCGGGACGCGCTGGTAGAGTACCTGTTTTCGGAGGAGGACGAGCTGGCCGCGGTCAGGCCCCGCGTGCGTGAAGACGGCACGGTGGACTACCGCGAGCTCAAGCCCATGTACACCGTTCAGCCGGGCACGGTCGTGGGCCGCTACCTGGCGGCGGTCGACGGCGAGCCCGGCCGCGACGTGTTTGGCCAGGAGCTGGCGCCGGTGCTGCCGGCCCGCGACACGGCCGCCGAACGCTTTGCCGGCCGTGACGTAGCGGTGGCCGAGAATGGCATCGACCTGGTTGCGACAAAAGCGGGCCGCCCGGTGCGCGAGGGCGCTCGCGTCGACATCGTCTAGCTGTACGCCATCAGCGGCGATGTCGACTACTCCACCGGCAATATCGACTTCAACGGCGAGGTCTACGTCGCGGGCGACGTCGCGGGCGACGTGCAGCCTGGCTTCAAAGTACGGGCCACCGGAAATGTGCGCATCGACGGCATGGTCGACAGCGCCAATGTCGAGTCGGGCAAGGATCTGCTGATCAGCGGCGGCATCAACGGCCACGGCGAGAGCAAGATCGTCAGCGGCGGCGAGATGTCGGCGCGGTTCATCGACTCCGCCGACGTGAGCTGCGAGGGCAACCTGCTCGTGATCAGCACCGTCGTCCGTTCCAACATCGTGTGCAATGGCAGCGCGACGGTTATCGGACGGGGCTCGATCGTGGGCGGCAAGGTCAAGGCAGTGACTGGCATCAGCTGCAACACCGCCGGCTCGCCCGCCGGTGTGCCGACGTCGCTCGAGCTGGACTGGCTGGGCGCCATACATCCCGGGCCCAATCGGGAGCGAGAGCTGGCCCGCTACCGTCGTTCACAGGTGATCGTGCACCGCGACGTCTTCCCCAGCACGATGGTCACCATCAACGGGGCCAAGTTCCCCGTCCGCGATCAGCTGCGAGGAGTCACGTTCGAGGCGGCCGACCGCGGCATCGCCCTCATTTCAGCCAGCGAGCGACTCAACCGCCGCCGCTAGTCCACCTCGTGTCCCCTCTCCCGCCGCGGCGGGAGAGGGCTAGGGTGAGGGAACCCTCCCGCTAGCCCTTGTGCTCGGCCGTGGCGGCCGCCGGAGCAGGCGCCGGTGGCGTGGCCGCGTGCGCCGTCGAGGTCGTGTCGGTGGACGATTTGGGTGCTTCGACAACCGGAGGCGTGGTGGTTGAAGCCGCGGTCACGGCGCCAGCGCCCGCGGCGTCTTTGGCCTGCTCCTCCTCCTTGTCGCTTTCGCCAGTCGTGGCCTTCTTGAATTCCCTGATGCCCTCGCCCAGGCCCTTGCCCAGGTGAGGCAGCTTCTTGGGACCAAAGATCACCAGCGCGATGACCAGGATGATGATCAGCTCGGGCGCGTGGCTGAAACCGCCAAACATATCGATTGCCTCGCTTTTTGTAAGCTTGCCGCTTAGCTTCAGTCTAACGCGGCGAGCAGCATCCCGCCCAGGCACACCGCCGCGCCGACCACCTGAATGGGGGCTAGAGCCGTGTGAAACAGTATGAGGCTGAGCAGCGTGGCGACGATAGGGATCAGCAGCAACGCCAGCGCCGATTGCGTGGCCGAACCCCGGCGCAGGCTGTGGTTGATGGCCAAATAGGCCACGCCGCTGCCGAAAATGCCCATCCACAAGGTCGCGGCGAGGCTGTCCGCGCGGAAGGCCAGCAGCGCGCCCGTGCCCGATGTAGCCAGCGCCATGACCAGCAGCGGCGGCGCCGAAAAAACGGGCCCAAACAGGGCGATCGTCCTGGCATCCAGCTTGTAGGCGTGCGTCCAGCGCCGGCTCAGCAGCAGATACGAGGCCGTACACAGGCTGGCGGCGAAGCTGAACGCCCCGCCCGCCAGTGCGCCGATGCCAGCCGTCGAAACCGCCGTGGTCGCGCCCAGCAGCAGGAACGCGCCGGCCACCGACAGCACTGCGCCGAAACTGCGCCGCGGCGCCGCCCGCTCGCCCAGCAGGAGCGGCGCCCCCAGCACCGCCAGCGCCGGGTAGGTATTCACGACAAATGCCGCGAGCACCGGCCCTGAGGTCAGCACGGCGAAGTTGAAGAGCACGGCAAAGCCCGTGATCTGCAGCCACGACAGCACCGCCAGCCGGAGGTATTCAGGCGCCCGCAGCCGTTTCACGTCGATGGACGGCCCAAACCCAGCGAACGCCACCAGCGCCAGGAACACGAACGCGATCAGAGCCCGCCACCACGCCAACCCAAATGGCGTCAAGGTCCGCAGCGCCACCTGCGCCGCCGGAAACACCGACCCCCACAGCACCGCGGTGATCACCGCGAACGGCTCGAGGAACGGGCCTTTCCTCTTGCCCTCACCATGCCGGACCACCAATATCCGCTAATGCTACGGCGTTGGCTGCCGAGGATTAAGTGATGGCCATGTTGTTCACACGGATGTCCGAGCGTATCTGGGGGCTGCGCGCCCGGCGTGCCGAATCCCGCGCGGCTCGGCGGCTGCTGGCGAATGTGGGCTAGAGTCCCCCTCGCCCGTCGCAACGGGAGAGGGCTAGGGTGAGGGAGCCTTCCCGCTGCAAACTGAACTCCCTAAGGATAGCGAGGCACCGGTCTCATTGGCTGGCAATCTTCAGCGTCCTGCTGGCCTCGTGCGGCGAGGTGCTGCTGCCGGCGCAAGCTCAACAGCGCGCGGCGATTACCAGCT
>DAIUFO010000005.1:17703-21337 GCA_036844545.1 Chloroflexota bacterium | reverse complement strand
GTTGGTGATGGCCTGGCGCTTGGCGATCTGGCCAACCAGGCGCTCCCCGGCCTGACGCCGCCGCCACTGAGCAGCGCCACGCCGCTGGCCTCCCCGAACCCCATCGTGACGCCGCGGTCCTACGTCAAAGAGCACCTGTACGCCGACCTCCAGAACAACGGCCAGCAGGCGCTGATCATCATCGCCGGCGACCGCCGGCCGTCCCCTCCGGCGTCGCCCACGCCCGTGCTCCAGCACCAGCAGGGCGACTACGAGGGCAATTTCGTGTACAACGTGCAGGTCTGGAACTGGAACCCTGCCACCAACCAGTACACCCTGGCCGGCTCCTGGCCCAACAACCCCAGCAAGCGCTACGTCGACATGCGCTACCACCTGGCCGACCTGCTGGGTGATGGTACACAGGAGATCCTGGTGCAGGCGCGCAACGAAGGCGTGGCCGAGGCGCTGGACTATGCCGTGCTGCGCGGCCAAAACGGCCAGCTCACACCGGTCTTCCAGCAGAACAACCTGGAGCATGGCCAGGTGCGCCTGATCGGCGCCAACATCTGGCAGGAGCGGTCCGTCCGCGGCCCCAACGAGGATCCCTGCTGCCCCAGCGTCTACAAGCAGGATGCCTTCCGCTGGAACGGCTCCACCTTCGCCCCTACCAACAGCCTGGTGTTCCCGATGCCAACCAACTTCCCCCAGCCCACGCCCACCGCGCTGCCCTTGCAGGCTACCCCCGTGCCCATCGAGGCCGCCTCTGTCCCGATCCCAGCCCGCTAGCTTTTGTCATTCTGAGCGTCGAGCGAAGAATCCGTCCCGCGGGTCGCGGATTCCGCGCTGCAGCGCGGAATGACAAAATGAGGGCGCAATGGTCATAGTCATGAAGATGGGCGCCTCGGACGCCCAGGTCCAAAACGTCGTCAATGAGGTCGAGGCGTCGGGCTTTCGGCCGTTCATCAATCCCGGTGTCGAACGCAAGGTCATCGCCGTGCTGGGAGAAGTCGACGTGGACAAGGCCGAGCTGGCCGATCAGTTCTCCGAGCTGTCCGGCGTCGAGCGCGTCCAGCTGATCTCTGAGCCGTTCAAGCTGTCGTCGCGCTCGTACCATCCCGAAGACCGCATCGTCGACGTCAAGGGCGTGAAGATTGGCGCCAGCCAGCCGGTGGTCATCATGGCTGGCCCGTGCAGCGTGGAGTCGCGGAGCCAGCTGCTGGAAGTGGCCCACGCCGTCAAGGAGTCCGGGGCTAGGATGCTTCGTGGCGGCGCTTTCAAACCGCGCACCTCGCCACACAGCTTTCAGGGGCTGGGCGAGGAAGGCCTGGAGCTGCTGGCGGAGGCCAGCGAAGAGACTGGCCTGCCAGTCGTTACGGAGGTCATGGACTCGCACGAC
Source organism: Chloroflexota bacterium (assembly GCA_036844545.1). GTDB lineage: Bacteria > Chloroflexota > JAJPGV01 > JAJPGV01 > JAJPGV01 > DATGVV01. The sequence goes on along the minus strand of DAIUFO010000005.1, from coordinate 19,962 downwards.
GTGCCGCTGGTGGCCAAGTACTCGGCCATGCTCCAGATCGGCGCCCGCAACATGCAGAACTTCACACTGCTGAAGCGCGCCGGCGAGTCACAGCTGCCGGTCTTGCTCAAGCGCGGTATGGGCAGCAAGATCAAGGAGCTGCTGATGGCCGCCGAGTACATCCTGGCCGAGGGCAACGACAGCCTGGTCCTGTGCGAGCGCGGCATCACCACCTTCGAGGACTCCACCCGCAACACCACCGACATCAACGCTATCCCCGTGCTCAAGCAGGCCAGCCACCTGCCGGTCCTGATCGATCCCAGCCATGCCACCGGCAGCTGGCGCTACGTGCCGGCGGTCGCCCGCGCCGGCGTCGCCGCCGGCGCCGACGGCCTCCTGATCGAGGTCCACAACGACCCCGCCCACGCCAAGTCCGACGGTCCTCAGTCCCTCAAGCCCGAGAAGTTCGCCGCGCTCGTCACGGAAATCCGCCGCATCGCGGAGGCCATAGGCCGAACGGTCTAGACGGACGACCACTTGGTGACAGGTTTGGCCTCCAGCTCGCCGTCGACGTAGATGCCGTCCACCCGCTCGTTGAAGAAACACAGCAACTGCTCGATCTTGGGGCACTCGGGGATTGGCACTGGATAGGTCCAGACCACATCCTGGAACGTCTGGCCGTTGATGCTCGCGGACCAGTAGGAGGCCACGCCCTTGTACGGGCAGCGCGTGTGCGTGTCCGTCGGCGTCAGCAGGTCCATGCGCACGTCCCCCCGCGGGATGTAGTAGCGCGTCGGGAGGTGCGTCTCGAACAGCAGGCTTGGCCGGCGTGAATCGGCGATGGTCTCGCCGCCCAGCACCACCCGCACGTGGCGCGAGCTGCGCAGCACGTCGATGCGCTTGTAGGGATCGCGCGGATGGACGAAAATCTCGTCGTCCTCCTCGAACCAGTTGTCCATCGAGTTCCAGTCAAAGGCCACGTAGCCTTCTAGCTCGGGGGCGTCATAGCGCCAGGCAGCGTTCTCGGCGGTGCGCCCACCCGCACGCAAGTCAAAATAGCCCGGCTTATGGCTGCTCGGGCTCAGCAGGTCCGTCTTCACGTCGTCGTCCGGGAAGCAGTACAGCGGCAGCTTCCCCGGCTTATACAGCAGCATCATGCGCTTGCTGTCGCCCACAGCGACGCCGTCGAACAGTGCCCGCACCCAGCGCGGGCTTGGCTCGAAGCGAAAGTCCACTATGTTCCTCTCCCACCGCTTTCGCCGTCCGCGTAGGACTGGGAGAGGCTAGGTGAGGGCGATTGGCGCCAGCGTTGCTCGCACATGAAAGGCCTAAACGGGAACCGCCATCGCCGGCTCCAGCACCTCGCCCGGCCGGACGTGGCGCATCCTGGCCCACTGCTCGTCCACGATGGCCATGATCTGATCGTCGGTGAGGTTCTCCACGTCGACCGGTTGGAGCGCCGGCACCCAACAGGGGCGGCCGGTCAGCCAGAACACCTCCGTGCGGTTGCCCTCGGGATCGAAGAAGTAGCAGCCGATGGCGCTGCAATGGCTGACGATGTGGTCGATTCGCAGGCCGGCCTCTTTGATGCGCCGGACGAAGTCGCGTAGGTCGTCCAGCGTCTCCACACGCATCGAAATCTGGTCGATCAGGTGCGGCTGCTCGCCCTCCGGCCGGCCGGCCATGAGCGCGATCTCGTGGTCCGAGCGGTCTGGATCCGTGCTCAGGAAGATCATGCCGCGCTGCCAGTTCTGCTTGGTCAGCTGCATGCCCATGAAGTTCTGGTAGAAATCAGTCATCTTCTTCAGGTCCCAGCAGTAAATGCCGACGTGGCCGAGGCCAACTACTCGCGACATGACAATCCTCCTCGAAGCGTGCTTATGGGCATGATAATAGGCCGATGGAAGTAGGCATTGGTCTGCCCAGCACGATCCCCGGCGTCGATCCCCAGGCCATCCTGGAGTGGGCCCGCCGAGCCGAGGCGAAGGGTTTCGCCCGCGCTGGGCGTCATCGACCGGCTGGTGTACCCCAACTACGATCCGCTGATTGCTCTGGCCGCTGCGGCCGCCGTGACCTCGCGCATCAAGCTGGTGACAGCCATCCTGATCATGCCCTACCGCACCACGGCGGTCATGGCCAAGCAGATCGCATCGGTGGACCGGCTCTCGGGCGGACGGGTGGTGCTGGGCGTTGGCTTGGGCGGCCGCGGCGAGGACTACCAGGCCGCCGGCGTGGAGACCAAGGGCCGCGCGGCCGGCGCGAGGGCCAGCAGATGGAGGA
>DAIUFO010000005.1:0-17693 GCA_036844545.1 Chloroflexota bacterium | reverse complement strand
CGCCGGAGGCATCGGCCCCGAGCCGAGCCAGAAGGGTGGTCCGCTGATCCTGGTCGGCGGCGCCAGCGATGCCGCCATCCAGCGCGCGGCGCAGCACGCCGACGGTTGGATCGCCGGCGGCGGTGGCCCGGACGCCTTCAAGGCTGGCTCCGCCAAAGTGAAAGTCGCCTGGCAGGAGGCCGGCCGCGCAGCGCCTCCCAAGTTCGCCGCGCTGGCCTACTTCGGCCTCGGCCAAGATGCCATCGCCGCCACCGCCGCCTTCCTGCGCCACTACTACGCCATCGCCGGCCCCTACGCCGAGAAGCTGGTCGAAGGCGCGCTCACCAGCGCGGAAGCCATCAAGCAAGCGCTAACGGCCTACGAAGAAGCCGGCTGCCAGCAGCTCCTCCTCTTCACCGGCTCCGCCAATCCCGACCAGGTCGACCGGCTGGCGGAGGTGGTCGTCGCGTAAGTTCTATCGGTGCGCTTACGTCGAGGGTAGTCGAGCCAATGCCCTTGCGGTGGCCTTGTGTTCGCACTCCTTGAGCGTGTCCGAATCCAAGCGGAGGTAATGCCCTCGGAAGGTTCTTGGGCAACCCCGCGGTGACCGTAGTGAGCAGCGACGTGTTAGCCGATTCGCGCAGCGGGCTTTACGGTGCGCCTGGATTCGTCTCGATGCTCTTCATGTTTCTCGTGAACCGTTCGCGGCCGGCCGGGTCGACGAACCCAGCGCTCGTTAAAGCTCACAATCGTTGATCGCAGCCACACGGGGCCCGACGCCAGGCCGGCCACCGGCCGAGGAAAGTCTCGCCGTTCTGCCAACTCTGACGCACGCTGGCGGCTGACACCCAGGATCTCCGCCGTCTCACTCAGGCCCGCGAGGGCCGGAAGTTGTGGGGCTTCCAATTCCCGTTCGAGCTCGTCGAGCGACTGGACCTTAACGGACGCGATTACTGCTCCGTGTCCAAGAGCCTTGCGCAGCACTGCATATCCCCGGTCGAGCGCCTGTCGTACGGTCGAGGCATCCACGCTCATGGTCACTCCGATGCGATGGCCGCGGCCGCCAATCGCTGGCGAATAGTCGTCCAATTGCTCTATCAGCTGGTCGGCTAACTCCTCAGAGAACGTTTGCGGAATCCCAGCATCGAGGCTTACAACCCACTCCATTCACTTCCTCCTATATGGATACACGAGCCCGGCACGCTTGAGGCGCGCCAACAGGTTGCGGATCGCACGAACATCGGACGGCGTCCCGGAACCGACAACGATCTCTCCAGTTGGGTCTGGCGGAGTAAAGGTCGGATGCCCTTTGGACGTTCGTCCAACCGTCCAGCCTTGCTCACGTGCCGCCTTCTCAATATCCCGCGGGTCCATCTGTATTGTCTCGCTCAACCCATAACGTTGTCAAGGGTATGGTAGACAAGAACCAAGAATCCCATCAAGGGTTATCCATCCGGTCGCCACCCCGCCTCCGGCTGGCCGGCAAGAGCAGCAGCAGCAGGACGAGCGCGCCGCCGGCTACGGCTTCGCGGGCGCCCCAGCGTTCGGCCAGGAAGCCGAACGGCAGCGCGGCCATGCGCCAGGCGGCGATGGTGCAGGCCATGTACAAGCTCATCACCCGGCCGCGAAAGCTCTCCTCCACCGTTTGCTGGATGAGCGTTTGCGAGAACGTGGCGGAGGACGTCAGCGCCAGCCCGATCAGCACCAGGATGCCCAGTGACAGACCCAACCATGGACTGAGGGCGAAGCCCAGCAGCAGGGCCGCGGTCCCGATGCCGGCGATGAAGAACCAGCGCTCCAGCGGCAAGTGTCCCTTGAACATGGCCAGGCCGAAGCCGGCGATGATGGTGCCGATGGCCGGCATGGTCAGCATCACGCCCAGCCCCTCCGGCCCGGCGTGGAATACGTCGCGCGCGAACACCGGCATCAGGGCAAAGTACGAACGGCCCAGCAGGCTGATGGCGGCGACCGTCAGCAGCAGCATGCGGACCGTGGCTCCCCGCCAGGCGTAGCGCAGCCCCTCGGCCATGTTCTGCCAGGCCGAGCTGGTGTGCTCGAGCTTGGCCGCTCGCGCCCGGATCGGCAGCAGCACCGCGATGGAGACCACGTCGCTGACGACGTTGATGTAGAAGTTCGCGCCGGTGCCCCAAGCGGCCAGCGCCAGGCCCGCCAGGGTTGGCCCCAGCACCGCCGCGCCCTGCCACAGGATGCCGTTCAGCGCCAGCGCCGACATCAGCGCCTCCTTGGGCACCAGGCTGGGCACGATAGCCTGCCGCGCCGGGTTGGCCAGCCCGTTGATCACGCCGTTGATGAAGGCATACGCGAACAGGTGCTCCACGCGTATGTGGCCGCTGGCCACCAGGATGGCCAGGATGGCGTCCGGCACGATGTTCACCACCTGGGCGCCGACCACGGTCCAGTAGCGGTCCACCCGGTCGGCGACCACGCCGCCCACGAAGGCGCAGGCCAGGATTGGCAGGCCCTGCAGGGTGGCGTTGATGCCCAGGTCGGCCGCCGAGTTGGTCAGCAGCAGCACCAGCCAGCCGGTGGCCACCACCTGCATCCAGGACCCCACATTGCTCGCCAGCGAGCCGATCCAATACAGGGTGAAGTCGCGGTGCTGGAAAGCGGCGATGCCGGCTCGGGACTGCGGCAGCGCAACAGCGTTTGTCATGCAGAGCGCAGCGAAGCATCCGCGCTCTCGCGCAGGGAACGGACTCGTCGCTCGACGCTCAGAGTGACAAAGTCCGTAATTTCGGCATGACTTCGGCGGCGAACAGCCCCATCGATTCCCGCGCGATCTCGAAGGGCAGGCCGCCAAGCTGGAACATCAGGTCCACCTGCGTGAAGCCAATCTCGGACTGCAGGTAGCGCAGCATGTCCACTACCTCCTGGGGGCTGCCGGCGACCAGGCGCGCTTCGTCGATCATGCGCTCGATGCTGAAGTCCTCGGTGGCCCCGCCGGCGCCCGCGCGCTGCTCCTGCGCAACAGCCAGGTCCTCGGCGGCCTCCTTTTGGGCCAGGAAGCGCTTGATGGCCGGCAGCGCCAGCTGGCGCGCTTTGGCTCCGCTCTCGGCCACGATGGCGTGGTACAGCGTGCCGATCTGGTACTCCCCCGGTCCGCTCCAGGCCTCCCGATAGACGCGCGTCAGCGCGGCGCTCTTGGCCACGGGGCTGATGAACCCAATCGTCAGCAGGTTGTGGCCGTGGCGCGCCGCCCACTCGAAGCTGGCAGGGCTGCGCGAGCAGGAGATCCATACCGGCGGTCCGGGCTGCTGCTGGCCGGGCGGCCAGACTTCCAGGTCGCAGAAGCGATAGAAGCGGCCCTCATGGCTGAAGCGCTGGCCACGCCAGGCTTGCAGCACGACCTCGAGACCCTCGATCAGCCGCTCCTGGGCGTCCTGGTAAGGCAGGCCCAGAACCTCGTAGTCGTACACCACGAAGCCGCGGCCGATGCCGAGCTGGACCCTTCCATTTGACATAAGATCGACCATCGCCAGCTGCTCGGCAATCTCGATAGGGTGGTGCATGGGCAAGATGACGATGGACGTGCCCAGCGTCACGCGGCTGGTGCGCTGGGCCAGCGCCGCCAGCAGCACCGGTGGCGACGGGATCATGCCGCCAAAGGAATGGAAGTGGTGCTCGTTGAGCCAGATGGCGTCGAAGCCCAGGGTCTCGGCACTCGCCAGCAGGTCGACCAGGTTGCGCATGTACGTGCCCTGGGAGCCGTCGAGGTCCGCATGATAGCTGGGCAGGGCGTAGACCCCGAATTGCATCCCGCTGATTAAAGCATCAGTGCTCCCGCGTGTGGCGCCGGCTCCGGCTAAACCCTGATCGGGTCGCTCAGCTCCTGCCCCGGCACATTGAATTCCTGGCGGATCAGCTCGGACCTTCGGGCGCGCACCTTCATCAATCGCCAGTAGAACGCGCCGGGCACGCCGGCTAGGAACAGGGCCGCCGCGATCCACGGGATGTGCAGCGCGATCATGATAGCCCAGAAGCCGAAGGCGTGGGTGAAGTACAGCACGAAGCAGGCGGTGACGACCTTGAAGCCGACCATAACCCAGATGTACGTCCACATCGCGGCCCGGCCGGCGCCAACCTCGTCGTACTCGGCCTCTGCCATGGCGGTTTACCCCTGCAGCAGTTTGTAGACCCTCAATGTACCTCGGCCCGAGGCTGCCTGCCACCCCGTAGGGAAGCGACTGTCGCGATGAGCATCACCAGGCAGACCACGAACAGGTCGATCGCCAGCGGGTACAGCTCGGATATGTGCGACGTCTGGAGGAAGATCAGCCCCCACACGGTGACGACGATGGCCACGCTCACCAGCGCCGCGAAGGGCATGATGAAGGACAGGAATGGCCGGTCCATCTCCGGCTCCGGCACGCTGGCGGCGTAGGGACCGCTCCGCGGCCGCGACAGCAAGCGTACGATGCCGGCGATGGCGGCGAAGAACCAGACCGCTCCCAGAACGATCAGCAGGTAGGCAAACAGGGGCACCGGCTCCTGGGCCGCCCGCGGCGCATTGCCGCCCACCGGCGTGGGCAGCCCCCTCACCGCCGGTGCCGAAGCGGCCGCCGGCGCCACCGAACCCGCGCTGGCGGCGGAAGCGCTTGCCGCTGTGGGAGGCTGCGCCGCCCCCGGTGCCTGCGCCGGGCTTGCGGACCCCGTAGTCGCTCCCTGCCCCGGACTACCCGGCGCCGATGCCGCCTGCGCGAACAGGCTGGTGGGGCTTGCTGCCAGCAGGGCCAGCGTGAAAAGAGCCACAACAGTTCCTCTCCCACCGCGGTGGGAGAGGCTAGGTGAGGGCACCACCCGATAATGGCCACGACCATGCGACGGTATGGCTCCACGCCGGAGCGCCGACGTCAGCTTCGCGAGCAACAGACAGACGCCGAAGCCAAGTTGTGGTACTTCCTCAAGTCGCGCCACCTGGACGGCATCAAATTTCGACGACAACACTCACTCGGTCCTTACATCCTGGATTTTATTGCCCGACCGCCCATCTGGCCGTCGAACTTGACGGGAGCCAACATTTGGAAGAGCAAGCAGCGTACGATGAAGCGCGAACGGCCTTTCTGAATCGTGAAGGCATACGCGTGATGCGGTTCACGAACGACCAAGTCCTAACTAACCGCATGGCGGTTCTCGAGAAGATTCGGGGCGCCCTCACCTAGCTTCTCCCACCGCGGTGGGAGAGGAACATCGCCTATCTCGCGATTGGCCCATTTGAAGAAAACGATTGTCAGCGCGCCGAGGTAGAAGAAGCTGCCGCCGATCCACATCAGCAGGCCGGCCAAGGATTGGTCCTCGACGGCGCCGATGCCGGCGAGGCGCGGCGCGCGCAAATAGAAGGCGTACACCGCGGAGTCGCTGAGCGACAGCAGCGCGCCGACGACGAACATCGGCAGCGTCTCGAAGAAGAGGTACAGCATCTGCATCGGCTCCGGCAGCCGGTGATCTCTGGCGGGGCTCAGGATCGGCAGCCAGTTGGCGCTGCCGGTGGCCAAGTACAGCACGTGCTCGAGCACGTGCAGCGGCTCGTGGACCAGCGTAACCTCATACCACACGGCCACATGCGACATGGCGAAGACGATGTTGAAGGCGGCGAACGCGAGCCAGGGGTTGATGCCCAGCCGCTGGCCCCAGGGTCGCGGCATGGCCCGCACCAGCAGCGGCGCGACCAGCAGCACCAGCAGCAGGTGCTGGATCATGTGGCCGAACAGCAGGTAGCGGTCGGAGATCTCGTCCAGCGGCGACAGCAGCGCCAGTACCAGCAGCCCCATGGCGCTGAGGAAGCACACCCGCCGCCCGCCAGAGACAGCCGTGGCCCGCCCCCGCTGGAGCCAGACGAAGCCCGCCGTCATAGCCAGGAGTCCGAGCACGATCGACGGCTCGAAGTTCCAGTGAGTCAGGACAGAGCTGAAGGTGACCGGCATTCTGAATTCTTCCTACGGCAGGGAGTACAGGAAGGCCGTGAGATCCTTGGCCTGCTCGTCGGTCAGGCTCAGGTTGGGCATGAGCGTGCCGGGCTTGACGGCGGGCGGGTCCTTGAGCCAGCGCTCGACTGCCTCGGGGGTATTCGGCAGCACGCCGCCGGCGATCGTTGGGCGCTGCGAGAAATGGGTCTGGTTCGGGCCGATCTGGCCGCCGTTGGGCATGCCCGGCGCCACGTGGCAGCCGGTGCAGCCCTTCAGCACAAAGAACTCGCGTCCCAGCTCGACGTTGCCGATGGACTTGGGATCGATATTCGACGGGACGGCATTGGAGGGCAGCGGCACCTTGGCCGCCTCCGCCGCGACCGATGCTTGGGCCAGCGTGAGCTGGGTGGCCAGCGAATGGATGGGCTTACCAGGCCCGAGCAGCTCGCTGAACAGCGTCATCAGGACGATGATGACCGTTGCAGCCAAGGCCACGCCCGCGGCGAAGAAGGTGAAGAAGATCTTGTGGTCCATCTTGAGGTGCATGTACCAGCCGCCGATGCCGAAGAACTTCAGGGCGGACAGCGCCAGCAGCAAGGGCGCCAGCAGATCGAGCGCGCGCAGCGGCTGGATGTAGTAGACCGCCACCTCGAACATGGTCAGCGTGAACAGGACGATGGCGACCTTGGCGTAGAGCGAAGCCGAAGGATGGTGATCTTCAGTCTGGAGGTGGCTGGCAGCCATGCATTACACCTTCAGCAGGTACACGATCGTGAAGATCGCCACCCACACGATATCGACGAAGTGCCAGTACAGACCGGCCAGCTCGACGCTGAGGCTGTCCTTAACGGTGATCTTGCCCCGCGCCGCCGCGAAGTACAGCGAGATCAGCCAGATGACGCCGATGGTCACGTGCGTGCCGTGGAAGCCGGTCAGCACGAAGAATGAGCCGCCGAAGGAGTTAGTGCTCAGCTTGAGGCCCTTCTCGGCCACGAACTGCGTGAACTCGTAGAACTGGCCGCCCAGGAACAGCGTGCCTAAAAAGGCGCAAGCCAGCAGCCAGATCTTCATGCCCCGCACGTCGTTGCGCTGGATGGCCGCCAGCGCCAGCACCATCATCAGCGAGCTCATCAGCAGGGCGAAGGTGCTGATCGAGGTGAAGGGGATGTTGATGACGTCGTCCGGGTAGGGGCCGTTCAGGCTGCGGCCGCGCTGCACCTGGAAGTTCGAGATGAGCGCGGCGAAGAACATGCAGTCCGAGCCCAGGAAGGCCCACATCAGCACCTTGCGATGGTTGAGGCCGGTGCTGGTTCGCTCGGCGGCGACGATGGGGCTCGGGGTCGCTTCGACCGCCATCAGTGGGCGGCCACCGGAGCGCGCGGGCTAGGCGCTGGGCTGGCGTGGACCTCGGCCGACCCTAGCGGGGCCGGCGCATTCACCGGCTCGAACGACCAGCCGTAGATGCCGGCGAACAGGATGGCGAAGCCCAGCAGGCAAATCCAGTAATTCGTGATGATGAGTCCGCAGGCCATCACGAACATGCCGATGGCCACGATGATCGGGAAGTAGGACGGGTCGGGCATATGGATGTGGACCTCATGGTGCTCGACATGCGCGGCGTGAGCACCGTCTTCCGATGCGCCGGCCATCGCCGGTGCGGCGTGCGCCGCTTCATGTCCCGCGACGCCATACTTCTGACGCCACCAGTCGTCCATAGCTGTGACCACTGGGATCTCGGCGAAGTTGTAGTGCGGTGGTGGTGAGGGGATGGACCATTCCAACGTGCGCCCGTCCCACGGGTCGTTGCCGGCCATGTCGCCATGTCGCATGCTGTTCACCGCGTTGTAGATAAACAGCAGCATGCCCAGGGCGATGATGAATGCTCCGACGGTTTCAGCCATGTTGTAGCCGTCCCAGCCCATGCCCGCCGGATAGGTGTAGACGCGGCGTGGCATGCCGTCCAGGCCCAGCCAGTGCATTGGGAAGAAGGTCACGTTGAAGCCGATCATGGTCAGCCAGAAGTGCCACTTGCCGAGCGTCTCGTTCATCACCCGGCCGATGGCCTTGGGATACCAGTAGTACATGCCGGCGAAGAGACCGAGGATCGAGCCTCCGAACAGCACGTAGTGGAAATGGGCCACGATGAAGTAGGTGTTGTTCTGCTGCAGGTCGGCCGGAGGCGAGGCGTGCATAACGCCGCTCAGGCCGCCAATGATGAACATGGCGATGAAGCCCACGGCGAACAGCATGGACGTCGTGAACCGCAGGTGGCCCTTGTACAGGGTGGCGATCCAGTTGAAGATCTTGACCCCGGTCGGCACGGCGATAGCCATCGTGCTGAAAGCAAACGCCGCGTCGGCCGTGGGGCCCAGGCCCTGCGCGAACATGTGGTGCGCCCACACGCCGAACGACAGGAAGGCGATGGCGATGCCGGAGTAGATGACGAACGGCGTGCCGAACAGCGGCTTGCGCGCGAACGTCGGCAGCACCTGCGACACCATGCCCATGGCCGGCAGGATGAGGATGTACACCTCAGGGTGGCCGAAGATCCAGAACAGGTGGACCCACAGTTGAGGGTCGCCGCCGCCGCTGGGCACGTAGAAGTGCGTCCCGAAGAACCTGTCGAACAGCAGCAGGGTCAGCGCCACGGTGATAACCGGGAAGGCGAGCAGCATCAGGATGGTGGTGACCAGGGTCATCCAGCAGAACACAGGCATGCGCATCATGCGCATGCCGGGCGCGCGCAGGTTGACGATGGTGACAAAGAAGTTCAGGCTGCCCAGGATGCTGGCGATGCCCAGGATCTGCAGGCCCAGAGTCCAGAAGTCGGTGTTCAGGCCCATTGAGTACGGCCGCTCGGTCAGGTTGGCGTAGGCGAACCAGCCGGCATCCGGCGCCTGGCCGATGAGCCAGCCCAGGTTGATGAAAATGGCGCCGGCCAGGAAGACCCAGTAACTCAGCGCGTTCAGCCGCGGGAAGGCCACGTCTCGCGCGCCGATCTGCAGTGGCACGATGTAATTGAAAAAGGCCACCGACAGCGGCATGATGACCAGGAAGATCATGGTCGTACCGTGCATCGTGAACAGCTGGTTGAAGGTGTCGGCGTCGACTACGGTGCCGTTGGGCGTGGCCAGCTGCAGGCGCATGATCAACGCCTCGATGCCACCCATCAGGAACATGATGAAGGCCGTGGCCCCGTACAGGATGCCGATGCGCTTGTGATCGACGGTGGTGATCCAGCTCCAGATGCCCGTGTCACCCCGCGGCCGTGGCAGGGTGCTCAGGCCCATCTTTGGAGCCGGCCTAACGAGTGTCGCCATAAGGTCCTCCTAGGCAATTTGTCATTCTGAAGGTCGAGCGAAGAATCCGTCCACCGCGAGCGCCGGGCTGCGGATGCTTCGCTTCGCTGTGCATGACAAAGGTCACTTCAAGCTCTCCAGGTATGCCACTAAAGCGTTAACGTCGCTGTCGCTCAAGTGCAAATTGGGCATAAGCGAGCCGGGCTTCTCGGCCGGCGGGTCCTTCAACCATTTGGCCATGTCCCGTGGCGTGTTCTCCAGGATGCCCGAGGCGATGATGGTCCGGCTGCCGACGTGGGTCAGGTTCGGGCCGACCGTCCCCTGCGACACGCCCTCGATGGTATGGCAACCGATGCAGGCGTCGCGGGCGAAGATGGCCTTCCCGTCGGCCGCGGGCCCGCCGGCGGCGTTCGCCGGTGGGGCCTTCTGCGCCGCCACCCAGGCATCGAAGTCAGCCTGCGATTGAACCACGGCGACCATCCGCATGTTGGCGTGCGAGGTCCCGCAGAACTGCGCGCACTGGCCAGGGGTAGTCCCGATCTCGTTCGGCGTCCACCACAGGTTGTTCACATGGTTGGGGATGACGTCGCGCTTGCCGCCCAGCCGCGGCAGCCAGAAGCTGTGCATCACGTCGGCCGACTCGAGGTCGAAGGTCACGGTCTGGTTGACAGGCATGTGGACCTCGTTGGCGGTGGTCACGCCCAGTGTCGGGTACTCGAACTCCCACCACCATTGGTGGCCGATAACCCGCACTTGGAGCGCGCCCTTAGGCGGCGGCGCCTGGGTGCTGAAGATGATCGGCGTGGTAAAGGCGGCCACGATGGCCAGCAGCACCGCCGGGATGATCGTCCAGATGATCTCGACCGGGGTGTTGCCGTGGATCTGCGGCGGCATGGCCGGGTCAGTGGGGCGGGCCCGGTAACGGATCATGATCCACACCAGCACGGTTTCGACGATCACGAACACGCCGACCGCCGACCAGAATGTCAGCTTCAGCAGGAACTGGATGTCTTCGGCGAACTCGGATTGCGGTAAAAGCGTCGTCTGCGCGCTTTCGCAGCCGGCCAGCAGGAGCCCGGCAAGGGCGATGGCCAGCGGCCAGAGCGCGCGTTTCATCGACGCGACGCTTCTCGAGAGCTTGATCATCGGCGCCCCAAGACAAGATTCAGGCCGCGCCAGCGCACGGCCTCCAGGGGGCAATTCTATCGGACCCGGTTCCAGCCCCGCATAGGGCGGCCAACCTAATTTGGAGTTTGGTAGATGGCCACGCCGTCGGCGTCGTACACCGACGGCAGCGCATTGAACTTGTCGAGGCCGCTGGCCGGGTAGGTCTCCCTCTCGAACGGCCCGACATAGACGTAGCGCACGCCGTACTGTGTCAGCAGCGGCTGGACAGTGTCCAATGACGGATTCGTGTACATGTTGGTGACGTCGCCGGCCCGCCGCTGAATCTCTTGATCGCCGAACAGCCCGCGCTGCTGCGTCTGGTGCCAATCCCAGCCCAGCACCGTGGGCAGCCCGGTGTAAATGGACACCCGGTTGGCCCAGGAATACAACCGGCCGCGGCCCTCCAGGATTACCGGCGAGCCCCGCACGTGATCCTGCAGCCAAGTGATGGCCTCCCAATCCGGCCGCAGCGGGATAGGCTCCTTGTCCTGCCAGGTCGACACGGCCATGTAGGCCTCGCCGTCGGCCGTCAGCGGCAGCCCGGTGAAGCGATCGTGCGCCCGCGCCACCCCCCCGGCAATGGGATACGTCAGCCCGGCCGCGATCAGCAGCGCCGCTCCGCCAAACACGATCCGCCTCCAAAGTTCCTCTCCCATCGCAATGGGAGAGGCTGGGTGAGGGAACCCACCCGCTGGCGACTGGCGCCCGCTCTCTGCCGCCATGTCGTACAGCGCCAGCGCCGAAGCCAGCGCCCACAGCACCCACACCTGCAGGTCCAGCTTAAACACGGTATTCATGCGCCCCACGTCGCCCTGCAGCACGACGAATTCCGTCCCCAAGCTCAGCCCTAAGCCCAGCCCAATCAGCACGTACGTCAGCCGCCTGTGCGCCGCCACCGGACTCAGGAGCGCCAGCGCTGCCAGACCGAGCAAGCCCACCAGCAGCAGCGGCAGCCACATCCGCAGCGCGGCAAGGAGCGCCAGCAGCACGGCGAAGCCGCCGAGCCCGTCTGTCATGTAGGCCAGACCCAGCCGGCGCCCAGGCGTCTTTGGCGCGAACGCTGCCCGCCTGACAGCCGTGAACAGCCGGCTTCGACGCCGGACGAGCAGCCGGGCCAGCCGCCCCGGAGCCGACCGGCTGCGCGCCCCAAACACCTCGTGCAGCAGGTAGCAGCTGATGACGAACAGGAAGATGCCGTGGACCACCAGGTAGGGCTCGATCCGCGTCCGCTTGCCCGTCCAGGGCTCGATCGAGGAGTACAGCGTGGCGAAATGCCGCGAATACGGCAGGAACAGCAGCGCTGCTGCCGCGAACACTGCCGCGGTCTTGACCAGCGCCCATTGCCAGCGCGGCCAGTCGGCGACAACCAGGAACGCCGCTGCCAGGATCAGATAGGTCGGGAAGTCCCAGGTGTTCGTCGGTTTCAATGCCCCGATCGCCAGCGCCAGCAATCCCAGACCTGCCAGCCTCTCCAGCCTCGTTTTGGCCAGCACAATCGCCGTAGTCGTGCCGATAGCCAGCAGCGTGTAGGGCAGCGCAATGGCGTGCGCGTGCAGGTCGCCGTACAGGAACGTGAAGAACGGCAGCTCGTTGATCACCTCCGGGACCTCCCGCGTGGCGTTCCAATACCACCACTCGATCCGTATCGGCGCGTGCTGCAGCCACTGCACCAGTAAGGGGATATCCCCCAGGTTGCCCATGATGGTCGTGAGGACCACAGCCAGGAGCCCGAACACCCCCACCTGACGAGCTGACGCCCGCTTCCAGCTCAGCAGGCTGGCGACGACGGTGAACGCCCCGATGGCCGAGAAGGCGGGCAGCAGGGCCACGGCCAGGTTGTAGCCAACGGCCGGTACGATGCCGAGCAGCTTGATCAGCGCTCCAACGATGACGAAGCCGAAGTAGTAGTAGTTGATGTACCCGCCGGCGAACCAGGGGTCATAGGGCGGGAAATACGTCGTCTTGAGGGTGGCGTTCAGGTAGGCGAAGTCCATCGGCTTCTCGCCGCCCATGGAAGGGTGCCACAAGTCGGGATTGGCCATACGGACGACCATGAACAGTGCGAACAGCCCAGCAAACAGCGCCTCGCCGAAGACGACCCGCCGCCAGTGCGCACTCAGCCAGCCGAAGAGTTGTTCCTCTCCCTCCGCGGAGGGAGAGGCTAGAGTTTGTGAACTTAACGCGGAACATAGCTGATGCGACCCAATTTCACGCTCAAAATCCGGCCCGCCAGATGGCAGGTCAGGCATTTTTTCACAAACTCCTAGGTGAGGGCGACCCCGGCTATGCCGCAACCACCATTGCAGCGCCAAGCACACCAGCGCCACCAGTGCGATGCCCAGGCCCGCGAGGGAGATCTCCCGCCGGCTGAAGGTCGCAATGTGCAGGCTTGGCGGCAGCCAGGCCAGGTAGGCCAGCAGCAGCACTCCGGCCGGCTTAGCCAGCAGCCAGCCGCCATCCCACAGCCGCCGCAGCCCCAGGAAGACCAGCGGGAAGGCCAGGGCCCCCAATACCTCGACGGCGATCCACCAGGCCAGGATCGGCACGCGGTTCATCAGGCTGGATCGATCGAACAAGGCCGACCACGTGCCGCCAGCCTGGTCGGCCGCGAGGTCGGCCGGCGATAGTGTCAGCCGCGTCGTGGGCAGGCTGGCCTGCTTGGGGTTCAGGCGCTGCGCGGCCTGCCACGGGATCGCCGACAGCATCGTTCCGACCTGGTCGGCGGAGAAGTCAGACGTCTTCCGGAAGATAAGGACTTGGGGGTGGTCGTAGACCGTGAAGGCCTCGTCCGGCTGGAGCTGTGCGGCCAGACCTTGATAGCCCAGCACACGGTCGTCCTTGATGGGTATCCCGAACAGCGTAGGATACGAGTCCTGCTCGTGGGCCAATTGGAAGCCGAGCTGCCCGCCGAACAGCAAGCGGAAGTACTCGGTGGTGATCGGGTAGCGCTGCGGGATGCGCGTGATGGAGCCATACAGCCGGTTGCTGCTCATCACCACGTAATCGGCCTCGCTCAGGTCCTTGACTATCGCGTCGACTTTGGCCGGGTTGTCGTCGTCGTACAGGTTTAGGGTCACGTGCTTGTAGCGGTCGGGCGTGAGCCCAGGTAGCCCTAACGGCAGGGAGTCGTCCCAATGCTCGACCGCCAGCGTCTTGCCGGCGGGAATGGTGTCGTACATCCACTGGCTGGCGGCCACGCGCGAGTTCGGCCGGCTGTAGATACGGGTAAAGGCATAGGCATTCAGGGCCGTCGCCACCAGCACGAAGGCGCCTAGCGCCAGACCCCAATTGACCCGCCCCCAGCGCCTCGACGAAAGCCGGAACACCAGCCACGCGCCCGTCAGCGCCAGGAAGGGGTAGAGCTGGTAGAAGTAGCGCATGGTCTTGGACTGCTGCAGCCCCAGGTACAGGATGTTGGCCACGATCCACAGCACCGGCAGCAGGTGCACCATGTGCCGGCGCCAAGCCAGTTGAATGCCGGCCACGCCGGCGCCGGCGAAGCCCAGCAGCCCCAGAGGCCAGCCCATGCCGTACAGCACGATGTCCTTAACCGGGAACACGATCGGCGTGGTGTGCGCCCACTGCAACAGGAATGGGATGTCCACTGTGCCGGCGATGAAGTTCTTCTGCGAGGCCTCGTCCGCCAGCCACTTGGGCGACAGTGTCAGCAAGCCCTGGAACGCGTACGGCTGGAACAGCCGGAAGGTCAGTGCAGCACAGGCCAGCGCGACCAGCATCAGGCCCGCGGCGGCCCACAAGCTCTGCCCTGCCAGCGCCGGCCAGACAGCAACTTGGGGGTGGTCCCGCGTCGCCTGCAGCGGCGCCAGGCCCACCCGCGGGGCGAACATCCCTGCCGCCTCTGCCCCACCGGCCATGGTCGGCACGGTGCTGTCATTCCGAGCGAAGCGAGGAATCCGCTCCTCCACCTTCGGCCAGTTGTTGACCAGCCGAGCCACGATCGCCCCAGCGATCAGCAGCGGCGCCAGCCCGATGGACAGCTTGCAGGCCAGCGCCAGGCCAAAACCCACTCCCGCGCCAGCGGCGTTCCGCCAGCCCCCGGCACCCATCAGCCGGACGGTGTAGTAGAAGCTGGTCATCAGGAAGAACACCGTGAAGGTATCCACGGCCATGAAGTGCGACAGCTGGATGCCGAGCACGCTCAGCGCCAGGAATGCCGCGGCCAGCAGCGCCACCCGCTGGCCGTACAGCCGCCGTCCGGCCAGAAACAGCAGCCACACACTGCCGACGTCCGATAGCGCCGACAGCACGCGCCCAACGTACAGCGCGCCGTCATACGTGTCGCGGCGCAGCAGCGTGGCCACGAGCTTGAGCAGGAAGATCGGCAGCGTGCCGTACACGAAGTTGCCGAAGCCCCGGTTATACGGGTTCAACGGCGAGCGCGAGCTGTCGAAGAGCTCGCCCAGCCCCGTGGGCCATTGGATGCCGTTGTCGACCATCACCAGGAAGCGCTCGTCCGGGTGCAGGTGCTGCCCCGCGTCCCAACTGACGTTGTACAGCCGCGCCGCCGCCGCGGCCAGCAAGATCAGTCCAATTGCCAGCCAGGCATAAGCTGGCCGGAGCCTGGTCATGTGTTCCCTCTCCCGCCGCGGCGGGAGAGGGCTAGGGTGAGGGAGCCCACATCGCTCGCATGTGCGGCTAGCCGCGGCTTGTGCAAACTAGGCGAGCGGAGCCGCCTTGGGCTTGGCCCGGCGGCTGCGCGCCGGTTTCGGCGCCTCTTCGGCCGGCGCCTCCTCGGCCTGCGCCTCCATCACCGGCTCGACCTTTGGCTTGGCTCGCCGGGTTCGAGGCGCACGCGGCTTCGGCGCCTCCTCACCATTGCTGGCAGGCAGCGCTATGACCGGGGCCACGGCCGCCTCCGGTTCACCGCCCTGGCCGTCGTACCCCCGCATTAGGTAGGCCATGAGCGGCAGCGTGGCCAGCATCACCAGCAGCGCCGTCACCTGCGCCTGCTTGAGGTCGAAAATCGTGATCGAGTTGGCCCGCACGTAAAAGATGGCGAACTGCCCAACACTGTACAGGAGGGTGAAGAACGCGAACAGCAGCCCGGGTATCTTCACCCGCGTCCGGGCCCACCACAGGAACCCGAACAGGGCCAGCGAAAACAGCAGCTCGTAGATCGAGGCCGGCTGGAAGGCCGTGGTATGGTCCGGCGCAAGCGCGTTGGGGTTGGGATACATGATCGCCCACGGCAGGTTGGAGGGATAGCCCACGATGTCGCCGTTGACCAAGTTGCCCAGACGCCCGAAGGCCTGGCCCAATGGCAGGAAGATGGCCGCCATGTCCAGCAGCTGCCACAACAGCCGCTGCCCCTGCTTGGACCAGTAGCAGTAGCCGATGACCGTCAGGAACACGGCAAACACCATGCCGTAGAAGGCCATGCCGCCTTCCCACGTGGCCAGGATCTCGCCCGGATGGTCGAGGTAGTAGGAGAAGCCGCCCGGCTGGTCGGCCTGGATGACGTAGTACAGCCGCCCGCCGATGACGCCGAAGATGACGCACCACACAGCCAGGTTGAAGACGAGGTCCTCGGCGATGCCTTTGCGCTTGCACTCGCGCCGCGCCAGGGGCACGTTGACCAGGATGCCTAGGGCAATGAACAGGCCATACCAGTGGATGGCCAGCCCGCCCAAGCGCACGATGATGGGGTCCAGCGGCATGCTGAGTACCGCGAACAGGGGTTGCACGGCCAAACTATAACCAGCGCCGGATACGGACCTGGGCCCCTAGGAGCACTACTCCACCGTGACGGATTTCGCCAGGTTGCGCGGCTGATCGACGTCGCAGCCGCGGCGGAGGGCGATGTAGTAAGCCAGCAGCTGCAGCGGGACGACGTTCAGCATCGGCTGCAGCAGGGGCGTCGTTTTGGGGACGTACAGGACATGGTCGGCACGGTTGGCCAGCGCCGTGTCGCCGTCGTTGCCGACCGCGATGACGATGCCGTCGCGCGCCTTGACCTGCTCGATCTGGCTGATCATCTTGCCGTAGACGTGGTCCTTGGTAGCGATGGTGACCACCGGCATGTTCTCGTCGATAAGCGCAATTGGCCCGTGCTTCATCTCGCCCGCCGGGTAGCCTTCGGCGTGGATGTAGGAGATCTCCTTCAGCTTGAGGGCGCCCTCGAGAGCGATGGGGTAGTTGATGCCGCGGCCCAGGTACAGGAAGTCGGGCTTCCTGAAGTAGGACGCCGCCAGGCGCTCGTACTCGCCGGCCCGTGCCAGTAGATCGGCCAGCAGCTCAGGCAGCCGGGCCAGCTCGTGGATTTGCTGGCGCGCTTCGTCAGGCGAGAGCGTGCCCCGCCGAAGGCCCAGGAACAACCCCAACGCGTGCAGGCAGGCCAGCTGGCCGATGAAGCATTTGGTCGAGGCCACGCCGATCTCCGGTCCGCACTGGCTCAGCAGCACGCCGTCGGCAATCTGCGTCGCCCGGCTGCCGGGCGAGTTGCAGATGGCCAGCGTCGTGAGCCCGCGCTCGAGCGACTGCTCCATTGGCGCCAGCGTGTCGGCCGTCTCGCCGGACTGGGTGATGGCCAGCACCGTCGTGTGCAGGTCCAGCAGCGGCTCGCGGTACCGAAACTCGGACCCATAGTCCACATCCACCGGCACCTTGGCCAGGCACTCAATCATGAACTTGCCGATCAGGCCTGCGTGCCAGGCCGTGCCGCAGGCCACGATAGCGATCCGCCGCAGCCCCTGGATGTCGGCGTCGCTGAGGTTCAGCTCATCCAGGTACACTTGCCCGTTCTCGAAATCGACCCGGCCGCGGATGGTGTCGGTCAATGCCTGCGGCTGCTCGTGGATCTCCTTGAGCATGTAGTGCTTGTAGCCGCTCTTGGCGGCGGCCACCGGATCCCAGGCAAACACCTCGGGGTCGCGCTGCACCGTCGAACCGTCGAGCCGGTACACCTGCGCGCCGTTACGGTCCACCACCGCCAGCTCGCGGTTGCCCAGGAAGTCCAGCCTGCGGGTGTGCTCCATGATTGGCAGCCGGTCCGAGGCGATGAACATCTCGCCCTCGCCGTAGCCCAGCACGATACCGCCGGCGTTGCCTAGACGGGCGGCGATGATCTGGTCCGGATGGCGCCGGCTGATGATCAGGATGGCGTTGTGGCCGCTGAGCCGCTGGAATGCCAGCCGGCAGGCCTCCACCAGGTTGGTCGATTTGAGGTGCTCCTCGACCAGGTGGGCGATGACCTCGGTGTCGGTTTGGGACACGAAGCTGTGGCCTTGGCCGGCCAGCTCTTCCTTTAGTTCGACGAAGTTCTCGATGATGCCGTTGTGGATGACCACCAGCTCGCGGTTGCAGT
>DAIUFO010000004.1:0-28048 GCA_036844545.1 Chloroflexota bacterium | reverse complement strand
CGGCTCGCCGCGGCGTGAAACGCGGCTACTTGAATCACAGCCGCACTCCATCTGAGCTGGCGCGACGCGGGAACATCCGGCTGGTCGGTTCAGTGACCTGCAGATGCAGCCACAGGCCGGCGAGCTGCCAGAGGGTGTGGCCGATGCGCCGCGAATTGAAAAACTGGCTGCGGCCGTACGGCCGTGCGTAGTGATGCACCGGCAGCTCCCGCACGGCAAACCCAGCTCGCTCGATGCGCGCCACCAGCTCGACGGTGATACAGCCGCTGTCACAGGTCAGCGCGAAACTCTCCAGCACCCGGCGGCGGATGAGCCGGAAGTCGCAGTCGACGTCTCGGATGTTGAGGTTGAAGACGAAGCGTACGAAGCGCTGATACAGACCGCCGATCAGTTTCCGATGGACAGCATCGTGGCGTTCCAGCTTCCAGCCTTGCACCACGTCGCACCCCGGCGTCAGCTCGGCGTACAGGCGTGCCAGCTCGCGCGGGTCGTATTGGGCATCTCCGTCGGTGTAGAACACCAGCTCCTTGGTGGCCGCGGCAAAGCCGCTGCGGAGAGCTCCGCCATAGCCGCGGTTGGCTTCATGCGTCACCACCCGGAGATAGGGCAGGCGCTCCCGCAGATCGGCCAGGACGGACGCGGATTCGTCGCCGCTGCCGTCGTTGACGACGATGACTTCGAAGTCGTCGGTCAGGCCACGTAGGGTTTCGCCAGCCGTGGTGACCATGCTGGCAATGGTGCTGGCGTCGTTATAGCAGGGAAAGAAGGCGCTGATGGACGGGGCTGCCAAGTGCATCGTTCCAGGATTCTTAACTATTCCTTCACACTTGGCAAGTCCCTATCGCCCAGAAGTGCTATGTCACGGCGCGCAGCTGCCGTGGTTGGCCTTGGGCTCGGCCTGCCAAAGCTGTTGCAGGGCGCCGAACGTGCCGTCCGATGGCTGCGCGGCGGCGTTCGTCAAGCCCCAAACCTTGTCGGTGGGCTCGGGGCCATTGATCGACCACACGTACGGCGCCCCGCCCAGCACGAAGTCGGGGTGGCTCCGAATCGAGCGCCACATACCCGCGTAGGCCTCCGGACGGCCCGCGGGCAATGATCCGCGGGACCCAAACTCGCTGACAAACAGCGGCCGGTCCAAACCGTAGCTCGGCCAGCGCCGCAGGATCGGCTCGGGGTCCTTGTCATAAACGTTCATGCCGTACAACAACCATGGCCGCCGGTCGCCGCTGTCGCGCAGCAGCTGCGCGAGCACAGGCACAAATTCGTCCTCCGCGTCGCGATAGATCACCGGATGATTGGGGTCACTCTGGTGGACGAGGTCGATCACGTTAAGGTAGACCTGCAGGAAATTCGGATACATCTCCGGCGGCATCGCGGCGAGCACCTCATTGCCCACGCCCCACATACGCAGCGCCGAGTTGTCCTTGAAGCGCTGGACCTTGGCTATGGTGTCCCTGAACAGTGACCCAAGCAACCGCGGGTCCTGGTAGTTGCCGTCCGGAGGCATGAAAATAGGCATGACCACGCCAATGCCGTACTGGTTGGCGGTATTCAGCGTCAGCTCGTCGAACTTGTCCTGGTCGTAGCCTTTATCAGCGTCCCAGCCCGTGATGGTATTGACACCCGCCTGGCACAGCAGCCTGAAATCGCGGCGGTAATCAGCGGCGCGCAGATCGGGCGGCAGATAGCGGTAGATGGCGTTGTAGCCCATGCCGACGAAGAGCTGCTCCTGCCCGTTGAGCAGGTACGAGTAGTGGTTGCCGGCAGCGACGGTGGTGGTCACGATGCTGCCCGGGACGTTGCCTGCCCTCGCGGTGGACGGATTGGCGAGCAATGGCAGTGCCGCCAGCAGGGCAACGATGAGGCGCTTCATATCTGCCGGCCAGCCCCATCCCGCTGGTCGGCGGCAAAGAGGGACGCCAAGGCGGCGAGCGTGCCGTCTACCGGCTCGCCAGCCTCGTTGGTCAACCCAAAGCCGCGATCCAGGGGTTCGGGCCCGGCCGTCGTCCACACGTAGGCGCAGCCGCCCAAGACGCTGCCGCGGTGGGTTGCGACGATTTTCCACAGCTTCTCGTACGCTGCCGGGCGGTCCGCGGGCCGAAGCCCTACCGGCCCGAACTCGGAGACCAGCACAGGCTGATGGAGCGCCAGGGCCGGGCCCTTGGTCAGGGCGTCACCCAAACGCGTCGTGAAAAAGTTCATGCCATACACGAACCAGGGCCGGGCCCGACCATCCGCGCGCAAGGCTGCAGCCAGCGGCGCCAGGTACACGTCCTCGGCATCCCGGTAGATCACGGGGTGGTTGGGGTCGAGCCGGTGAACGACGTCCGCGGCCTGCACCAGGAACTCGGCGAATGCCTGAGGGCGACGCCCGCGAGCCGGGACAAGGCTGTGGATGACTTCGTTCCCCAGGCCCCACATCCGCACAGCCGGGCTGTCTTTGTAGCGTTCGACCCAGTGGGTTATGCCCTCCAGCAACTGCTGGCGCACACGCCCGTCGTCATACGCCCAGCTGGCCTGCAGCTCGAACGGCAGGATCACACCCAGGCGATGCTCTGCCGCCTTGGCCAGCAGGACCTCGTCGAATTGGGCTTGATCCCAGCCAGTAACGGTGTTGGCGCTCATGGCGTGTATGGCGGCAAAGTCGCGGTCATAGCGCCCTGCCCGCTGCTCCGCGCTGGCGCCACCGGTCTGTGCGTTGAAACCCATGCCGCGAATGAACGCCTGCCGGCCGTTCACCACGTACTCGAAGCCACGTCCACCAGTGGTGATGGTTACCACGCTGGGCAAGGTGTCGGCGACGACGACAGCGCTCGGCAGGGCCTCGGCAGCACTCGGCACGGCGGCGGCGGCCTCGGTGAGTTCGTCCACGGCCACGTCAAAGGTCAGTGGCGCCAGATCGCCGGCGCTTACTACCCCGCTGGCCGGCTCGAAGACAACCCGGTTCTGCATGGGCGCCACAAGCAAGGCGAGCCCGGCAACTCCGGCCAGCAGCGGCAGCCGCGCCGGAGACCCTCGAGCCCTGGGTCGCCAGCGCCATCTGAACCGCCGTCCTACGCCGACGCGAAGCAGCAGGAGCAGGATTCCGGCTCCGATGCCGGCGGCGCTCGCAATCAGGAGCACGTTGACGGCCAGGGACAGCAGCCAGCCCTGGTGGAGCGCGGCGCCATACACCGAGCTGTCGATTCCCAAAAGTTTGGTGGCCACCATCGACAGCGCTATCTCGCCACCACTGCTGCCGCTCCACGACAGACGCAGCTGAGCGCCCGCGCCGTAGGCCAGGGACAGCGCCGCCACGGCGACAACCGGCCACGACCGTACACGCCGAATCAGTTGGCGACGCCACCGCGTGCCGGAAACGACGAGGAGCGCCGCGGCGGCGGCCACCATCGCCAGGTTGACGGCTAATTCGAGGACTTGTATGCCAACCGACGAGCTGCCGGCGGGGAAAATGATTCCCGCCCATGCCACGTCCCTGAGAGGGGTGGCGATGGCCAGTGCCGTCGGCCGGGCGCTGTTCACCATCCTGAGCACGAGGCGGGAGTAGATCGCGTCACCGTGATCTGTCACTAACGATGCCGCGATCCCCCGGGGACCGAACAACCAATCCAGCGCCAGCGCGGCGGAAGCCATGGCAACTTGATGGAAGAGCGCCAGCAACGGTAGCGTGCAAGCGGCCACGATCAAGCCGCGCTGGAGCCTCCGAGGAAGAGCGGCGCCCATTGTCCAGCGGCAAGAGCGAACAACGAACTCTATTTTCGACCCCACCGCTATGGCCAAGCTTAGGGGCTGCCTGGGCTCGGTCGCAACAAGGTAGGACTGTTCGAGCCAGCCAGCCCGGCGAAATGCCTAGTGGTTCGCCGTCGGCTCCGTGCGCCAGGCCACGCTCAGCAGGGCGAAGGTTTGGTCCACCGGCTTGCTCTGCGTGTCCATCAAGCCCCATATCTTGTCCGTCGGCTCGGGACCCTGAGTGGTCCAGACATACGGGGCGCCGCCCATGACGAACTTCGGATACTGGCGAATGGCGCGCCACATGTCGAGGTAACCCTGGGCCCGCTGCGCCGGAGTGTCACCCTCGGCGCCAAACTCGCTCACGAAGACCGGCCGATCGAGACCGTAATCCGGCCAGGCGCTCAGGATCGGCCGCAAGTCCTTGCTGTAGACGTTCATGCCGTACAGCAGCCAGGGGCGCATGTCGCCGCTTCTGCGCAGGCTATCGGCAATGATCGGCACATAGGCGTCCTCTGCCTCTCGGTAGATGACCGGGTGATTGGGGTCCAACTGGTGGAACATGTCGGCTATTTGGAGATACGCCTGAGAGAAGGCGGGATACATGTCGGGGTCCATCTCCCAATAGACCTCGTTGCCCACGCCCCACATGCGCAGCGCGGGGTTGTCCTTGAACCGTTCCACTTTGGCCTTGCCCTGAGCCATTAGGTCGGCCACGACGTTGGGGTCACGGTAGTCGGCTTCAGGCGGCAGGTTCAAGGGCATAACCACGCCAATGCCGTACTCGTTGGCCAGGTTGAGGGTCAGCTCGTCGAATTTGTCCTGCTCGTAGCCCTTGTCCGCGTCCCAGCCGGTGATGGTGTTGACGCCGGCCTTTTTCAGCAGCTGAAAGTCGCGGCGGTAGTTCGCCGCCCGCTGCTCGCTCGGCAGGAAGCGATACATGGGGTCATAGCCCATGCCGATGAACACTTGCGGCTGGCCATTGACCAGGTACTTGTAACTTCCGTCCGGCTGCTTAGCCGTGGTCACGTGGCTTGGTCCGGTGCCGGCGGCCTGCACGCTCGGCGTCACGCCGCTAATCGCCAACGTCAGTGCTGTGAACAGCGCCCGCACCAAACCCTTCATCACGCAGTCCACCGTAGAGCCCACGCGTCAAGAAACGGTGAACCCACATTGAAGGAACGGTTAAGGTTCGCCTGAGTACAACGAGGCCAGCTCCGCCAGTGAGTCATCTACTGGCAGCCCATTCGCATCTGTCAGGCCAAAGTTGCGATCCAAAGGCTCCGGACCCGCGGTTGTCCAGACGTAGGCCGAGCCTCCCAAGACGGTATCGGGATGGTCGCGGATGATGCCCCACAGCTCCCGGTAGCCGGCGGGACGGTTCTCCGGCCGCAGGCCAACCGGACCGAACTCCGAGATCATCAACGGCTGGCGCATAGTGCGAGTAGGGCCGCCGTTGAGCGCATCACGCATTCGGGTGGTGAAAAAGTTCATGCTGTAGACGAACCACGGCCGCGATTTGCCGTCCGCCAACGCTTTGATGACCGGCGCCACGTACCAATCCTCGGCGTCGCGGTAGACCACCGGGTGGTTCGGATCGAGCGTGTGGATACGGTCCGCGGCTTGGATCAGGAACTGGGCGAAGCTGTCGTACCGAACCTGCGTGCCATGGGCCCGGAGTATCTCGTGCAGCACCTCGTTTCCCAGGCCCCACATCCTTAACGACGGGCTGTTTCGGAAGCGCACCACCCGCCGAAGGATGGCATCGATCAACTGCTGCCGAGTCGTGGGGTCCTCATAGGCCAAGCCCGGGCCCAGATCGAACGGCATTATCACCCCCAAACCGTGCTGCGCGGCCTTTTGCAGCAGCAGCTCGTCGAACTGCTGCTCGTCCCAGCCGACGATGCTGTTGGCTCCGGCGTCAGTCATCGCCTGGAAGTCGCGATCGTACAGAGCCGCCCGCTCCTTCGGAGTGTCCCCTCCCGTGACAGCGTTGTAGCCAAAACCTCGCACCACCTCGCGGCGGCCGTTCACCGCGTAGGTCCAGCCACTGGCCGTGGGCGTAATAGTGACGACGCTCGGCAGGCCTTCGACCATCGCCGCCAGCCGCGCTTGTCGAGGCGCCGCCGCCACGGGCAGGTCGTGCGACTCGTCGAAGGCGACCGCCGGTTGCACCGAGCCGTACAACAGGGCCAGAACGGCAACGGACGCCAGCGCCACACGAGCGGGAAGCAGCGCGGACAGAGGCGCCAGCCGGACCGGCGGCCTGCGCCTTCGAAATGGCAGCGCGACCACCACCCCCAGCAGCAGCGCCCCACCAATGGTCAGCAGATTAATCGCCAACGACACCAACCCGCCATGAGCCAGCGCCGAGTCGTACTGGCTGCTGTCGAGGTGCAAGACCTTGGTGGCAAACATCGACAGCGCCATCTCTCCGCCACTGCCGCTGCTCCACGAAAGCCGTACTTCGGCGCCCGCGCCATAGGTCAGGCAAAGCACCGCGGTTAATCGAGCGGCCCAGCCCAACGCCCAGCACCCGCCGGCCAACCGGCCATGGCTTATCATCGCCAGGAACCAAGCGCCCGCCGAAATCATCACCGCGTTGGCCAGCACCTGCACGACGTGGACGCCGACCGCCGAGCTGCCGGCGGCGAACACGACCCCTGCCCAAGCGCCAGCAGCTAGGTGCGACGAGCTGGCGAACACCCCGGGGGCGGCGGCGGCCAGCGCGCCATCAACGGGAATCCTGAGGGCGAGTCCCTCCGCTCCAGCGCTGCTCAGCATGCTGAGGATCAGACGCGAATAGACGTCGTCTCCGGAGCCGGCCGCGAGCGCCTGGCGGACCAGCGGAAGACCGGCCAGGAAGGCCACCGCGTGGGAAGCCAGCCAGACAAACAGCCCGTGAGCCACGATCACCAGCGGTGAAAGGCACACTGCCAACACCGCCGCCGGAGCCCGAAAGCGGGACAATCCGCGAACGAGACTCCTCGAAGTTGAGGAATTCATGAGCCTTTCAAATGGTAGGTACTCTAGACGCCATGACGAACCCGCTGTTCGGGCCTAACCGGCTGAAGCTGGGTGTCTTCGGCGCCAACCTGGGCGGCGGCTGCACCGCGACGATGGCGGAAGGCACGCTGGAGGCCACCTGGCCCGCGACCTTGGAGGTTGCCCGCCTGGCCGACGAGGCGGGCATCGAGGCGATGGTGCCGGTGGCTCGCTGGAAGGGCTTCGGCGGGCCGACCAACTTCAACGCCGAATCATTCGAGACCTACACCTGGGCGGCCGGGCTCGGCGCCCAGACCAAGCGGATCGCCGTCTTCGCCACTTCGCACGTGCCGACGGTACACCCCATCGTGGCGGCCAAGCAGGCGACAACCATCGACCACATCACCGGCGGCCGCTTCGCCCTGAACGTGGTGTGCGGCTGGTTCGAGCCCGAGTTCGCCATGTTCGGCCGCTCGCTGATGGACCACGAGACGCGGTACGAGTACGCCGCCGAATGGCTGGACGTGATGCTCAAGCTGTGGACCTGCGAGGACGAGTTCGACTTCGAGGGCCGCTACTTCAAAGTGGAGAAGGGCTTCCATCAGCCCAAGCCCATCCAGAAGCCGTACCCGCCGATTATGAACGCCGGCCGCTCGGGCACCGGCAACCGTTTCGCGGCCAAGTACTCGGACATGATCTTCACGTCGCTGTGGGAATACGGCCACGAGGACGCGACGGGGCGGGTCAATGCACTGCGCAAGCTGGCGCGCGACGAATTCGGCCGCGAGATCCAGGTGTGGACCACGGGCTTCGTGATCTGCCGGCCTACTGAGCGGGAGGCGCGCGACTATCTCCACTACGTCGTCGAGGAAAAGGGCGACTGGGAGGCCATGCTCAACCTGCAACGCATCCAGCGCATGGACAACCCCAACGTGCCCGAGGCCGAGCTGCGTGCCAGGCGGGCGCGGATGCTGGCCGGCTACGGCGGCCATCCGCTGATTGGCACCCCAGAGCAGATCACCGACACGCTCAGCCAGCTGTCACGCACCGGCATCGACGGCATCGTGATCTCCTGGGTGAACTACCAGGACGAGCTGCGGCACTGGATCAGCGAAGTCATGCCCCTGCTCGTTCAAGCCGGGTTAAGGACCGCGTAGTGGCCAGAAAGGCTGACGTGCTGCGAGGGCCGTTCGATCCGGGCGGGCAGCCCGAGACGCGCAGCGGCAACCCGCTGGAGCTGGGCTTCTTCGCCTGGAACCTGTCCGGGGGCATGACGGCCTCGAAAGCTGTGCTGGCGAACACTGCCCGCTATCGCGACTTCTGGCACTGGGACACAGCGCTGCACATGAACCAGGAGGCCGAGCGCATCGGCTACGAGTACCAGGTGCCGTTCGGCCGCTGGAAGGGCCACGGCGGGGCCTCCGGTTACAACGATTACTCGCTCGACTTCCTGGCTGCCGCCGCCTGCCTAGCACCTGTCACGACCACAATGGGCCTGTTCTCGACCGCGCACGTCACCTACAAGTTCCACCCACTGCACCTGGCCAAGATCGGCGCCACCATCGACAATATCTCCAAAGGCCGCTGGGGGCTGAACGTGGTCACCGGCGCGACCAATACGCGCGAGAACCGCATGTTCGGCCAAGAGCCATCGGACCACGACAACGCCTACGACGTGGCCGACGAGTTTGTGACGCTGATGAAATGGCTGTGGCTGGAGGAGCCGATCGACTTCGAGGGCGATTACTACAAGGCCTACGACGCTACGGTCCTGCCCGGCCCAACGCGCCGGCCGCGGCCGATCCTGATGAACGCCGGCAACTCGCCGGTGGGCCTGGACTTCGCCGCCAAGCACTGCGACTGGGCCTTCGGCACCGGCCGCACGCTCGAGGAATACGGCGCGATGGTCAAGCGCATCCACGACGCGGCGGCCAAGTACAAGCGCACCGTGCGGCCGGCGACCATGGTCTACATCATCGTGGCCGAGACCGATCGGAAGGCGGCTGAGATCGTGAAATGGGTCGAGGACGAGGTGGATAAGGAGGCGGCCAACAGCTTCCTATTCAACCGCACCCGCGACCCAAAGACGTCATTCGTCTCGCGCCACGGCGGCGAGATGGCCGAGGAAGACGAATGGGGCGGCCTGGGCCGCGAGACCTACATGCGCTTCGCCATGGGGCTGTCGGCCTGGCACATTTACGGGGGCGTGGAATCGGTGGCCGAGCAGATGAAACAGCTCCACGATTTAGGGCTGGAGAGCTTGCTGACGTGCTTTTTTGATCCGATCAGGGGCTTGCATTTGATGGAGGACGACGTTCTGCCCATTCTCAAGAAGATGGGGCTGAGGAAGTAATTTGTCATTCCGAGCGTCAAGCGAGCTTCGCGGCTATTTCCTCGGTCAGCGCCTTTTTGGAAACTTTGCCGAAGGGGGAGAGGGGGAAGTCGGCGACGACTTCGAGGCGCTCGGGGAGCTTGTGTTTGGCGATCTCCTGCTCCAGCAGGAAGCTGACGAGGTCCGGCAAGGCCAGGCTGTCGTGGCCGGCGCGGAGGATGACGCAGGCGCACATCTTCTCGCCCAGGACCGGATCCGGCATGGGCACGCAGGCCACGTTCTGGACGGCGGGGTGCATGAGGATGAGGTTCTCGATCTCCTCGGCGCTGATCTTCTCGCCGCCGCGGTTGATCAGGTCCTTCTTGCGGCCTTCGACGATGTAGTTGCCGCTGGGGTGCTTGCGCATGAGGTCGCCTGAGCGGTAGAAGCCGTCGGAGGTGAAGGCTCGGGCGTTGTGCTCGGGCGCGCGGAAATAGCCGCGCAAGGTGTAGGGCCCGCGGACCGTCAGCTCGCCGACCTCACCCAACGGCACCTCGTTATCGTCGTCGTCCAGCAGCTTGACCTCGTCGTCGGGCGACAGCGGCCGGCCGGATGTCTCCATGCGGACCTCCTCGGGATCGTCCAGCCGCACGAACATGAGCAGCCCCTCGGACATGCCGAAGTTCTCCTGGACCGTGCCGTTGGGGAAGACTTGCCGCGTCTGGCGGCGGATCTCGGGCTGGAAGCGCTGGCCGCCGCTCTGGATGACGCGCACCGAGGACAGGTCGAACTGCTCGGCTGCGGGATCGTTGATCCAGCGGATCAGCAGCGCCGGCACCACCTCCAAGTGTGTGACCTTGTGCTCCTGGATGAGACGGAACACATCCGCCGGCCGGCCGCTGTTTGCCAGTACGATGGTGTGGCCCTTCATGAGGAAACCCTGCAGGCCGGGGCATGCCAGCGGCAGGTTGTGCTCGATGGGCAGCACGCCCAGCAGCACATCGCCCTCGCGCGTCTGGTTGACCTCGATGGCGATGGCGGAGTTGTAGAAGTAATCGTTGTGGCTGCGCGGAATGAGCTTGGGGATGCCGGTGGTGCCGCCGGAGAGTTGGAAGACGGCGGGGTCCGTCGGGTCGATGGTGATGGCCTTCAGGTCGCTGGCCGGCCGCGCGGGCTCTTTCGAGAGTAAGGCGGCCAGCGACAAGCAGCCGGCTGGAACAGACTCGCCAGCTACCAGGCACCAGCGCAGAGAAGGCGCCTCGCCTTTGATGCGCTCGATCAATGCCGGAAAGTCGAAATCGCCGACGCGATCCGTTACGGCGCACGCGACGGCGTCCGACTGGGTGACGAACTGCCGTACCTCGTGGTAGCGGTGCGACGGCAGCGCGCAGATGGGGATGGCCCCAATCTTCTGGAGCGCGAAGTACAGGTACAGGAACTCCGGCGCGTTGGTCATCGTCACGACCACTCGGTCCAGCGGCTGAAAGCCGAAATCGAGCAGGTTCAGGGCGAGGCGCTCGGAGCGTTCCTTGATCTGGCGGTAGGAGATGCGCTCGTCGCCGGCGATCACCGCTGTGCGCTCGGCGTAGCGGTCGAAGATGTCGTCGAACTCGTCGCGCAGCGGGCGGTCGCGCCAGTAGCCCTTCTTGCGGTATTTCTGGGCGCACTCTTCCGGAAACGGAACTACTCCGTCTAACGGCACGGGTGGGTTCCCTCCCCCCAGCCCTCTCCCGCCGCGGCGGGAGAGGGCGCATTTGGGAGCAATGGCCGTCATGTGGTGGCTGAGAAGCCGCCGTCGATGACGATGGTCTCGCCTGTTACGAACTTGTTGTGCTCGATTAGGTTGAGGATGACCTCGGCGACGTCCTCGAAGGTTGCTACGCGGCCCATGGGCGTGGCTTTGGCGCGGCGCTCCATCAAGCGGTCGTAGTGCTCGCCTAGGGTCTTCTCCATCCAGCTGCCGGCGATCCAGCCTGGCGCCACGGCGTTGACGCGGACCTCGGGGGCAAGGACGCGCGAGAAGGTGCGTGTCATGTTGACCACGGCGGCCTTGCTGGCGGCGTAGGGGATGGGCTGGGCGCCGGGCCGAGGCCCGACGATGCTCGCCAGGTTGACCACCGCCGCGTCGCCGGTGCGCTTCAGCAGCGGCGCAGCGGCGCGCGTGACCAGGAAGGTGCCCTTGACGTTGACGGCGAAGATGCGGTCGAAGTCCTCGGGGCTGATCGCCTCCAGGTCCTCCTGAGCCGTCATCACGGTGGCGCCAGCCACGTTGACCAGGGCGTCGAGCCGGCCGAAGGTGTTCTCGATCTCGGCCAGCATGCGCCGCACTTGCGCATCGTCCGACACATCGCACTGGACAAGCAGCGACTTGGCGCCGGCAGCCGCGCACTGGCGGACGGTCTCCTGCGCCTCGGCGACGCTACGGCTGCAGTTCACCACCACGTCGAAGCCATGCTTGGCCAGCTCGACGGCCGTCGTCCTGCCGATGCCGGTGGCGGATCCGGTGACGAGGGCCACCCGCCTAGAGTCGCTCATGCGCAGGGAAAGTTATCATGCGGCGGAATGAGCATCGCCTTCGAAAGCTCGACCGGCAGCCGCGTCGACGCCATTACCGCCGAGATCGTGCGCAACGCCCTCGTCGCCATTACCGACGAAATGAAGACCAACCTGATGCGCACGGCCTACAACATGATCATTTACGAGGCGCTGGACTTCACCGTCGGGCTGTTCGACGCCGACGGCAACACCATTTCCATCGGCCTCGGCCTGCCGATGTTCATCCGCGGGCTGTCGGACGCCATCAAGGCCAAGCTGGCGCACTACGGCAAGGACCGCATCGAGCCTGGCGACGTGCTGCTGACCAACGACAGCTACATCATGGGCAGCCACCTGAACCACATGGTCTTCACCCTGCCCATCTTCTGGCAGGGCGAGATCGTGGCCTTCGCGTCGTCCATGGCGCACTGGCAGGACGTCGGCGGCGTGCTCCGCGGGGCGACGCAGGACATCTACTCCGAAGGCCTGCAGATGCCCATCGTGAAGATCTTCAAGCGCGGCGAGCAGGACCGCGAGCTGACGGAGATCATCCGCACCAACTTGCGCTTCCCCAACCTGGCCATGGGCGACTTCCGCTCGCAGATAGCCTCGATCCGGACGGGGGAACGGCGCTTCCTGGAGCTTTTGGCACGCTACGGCAAGGACGCCGTGCTGGACAGCATCGGCCGAATTTACGAGCAGAGCGAGCGGCTGGCGCGGGCCGGCGTGGCAACCATCCCGGACGGGGTGTATGAGGCCAGCTCGTTCATGGACGACGACGGCGTGGCCATCGGCAAGCCCATCCCCATCCACGTCAAGGTGGTGGTCGAGGGCGAGGACATGACCATCGACCTGAGCGAGGTCAGCCGGCAGGTGACGGGCTATTTCAACTCCGGCGCCACGGCCGGCCGGTCGGCGGCTGAGGTGGCTTTCAAGTGTGTGACCTCGCCGCTGTGGCTGCCCATCAACCACGGTTCTTTCACGCCACTGAACGTGATCTTGCCTCCCGGGCGGGTGATCAGCGCGGTCAAGCCGGCCGCGACGCGGATGTGGATGACCATCCCGATGACCGTGGTGGACACGCTCTTCAAGGCGCTGGCGCAGGCCATTCCCGATCGTGTCGCGGCCGGCCATCACGCCGACCTGTGCAGCTCCTCCACCTACGGCATCGACCAGCGTACGGGCCGGTTTTTCTTCGGCTTCGTGGGCCCGCTCGGGGGTGGCTGGGGCGCCAAGCACAACCAGGATGGCATGAACGGCGTGATCTGCATCAACGACGGCGACACGCATAACTCGCCAGTCGAAGCCAGCGAGGTCAAGTCGCCGCTCATCAACGACGAGTTCAGCCTGGTGCAGGACTCGGGCGGCGCCGGCAGGCAGCGCGGCGGCCTCGGCCTGCGCCGCGTCGTCCGCATGACCACGCCGGCCAGCTTCAACTGCCGCATCGAGCGCACCAAATGCGCGCCCTGGGGTTTGGACGGCGGCAAGGACGCGCTGGCCAACCACATCCACATCAAGCGGGCAGACGGGACGGTGGTCCAGCCGCCAAATGGCAAGATCGACGTCATCCAGCTCGAGACCGGCGACGCCTATGTGCTCGAAAGCGGGGGAGGCGGAGGCTTTGGGGACCCTCTGGAGCGGCCGTTCCAGGCCGTGCTGGCGGACGTTCGGGCCGGCTACATCTCCCCGGAAATGGCGGAGCGCGACTACGCCGTCGCAGTCAGCCCCGGGAACGTGCTGGACGAAGAGCGGACGGCACTGTTGCGGGGCGCGCGCTCCTCGCCCGTCGCGATGGGAGAGACTGGGTGAGGGCATCTGGCCTCTTGCTTCTGGCGTATCATCGGGGCCGACGGGCGGGCTCGCTCACCCTCGCCCTCTCCCGCTGCGGCGGGCGAGGGGATTCTTGCTGCAAGGGGAGACTATGACCAAGACGTCACGGCGTGAATTTGTGTTGCTGCTGGGTGCTGGAGCTGTTGGGGTAGTAGCAGCGGCTTGTGGCGGTGGTGCAGCGCCGACGAGCACGTCCGCACGCGCCGCCGCCCAGGGCGCTCCCGCGAGCTCGGCGCTGACCAAGCCGGCCGCTTCGGCGGCGAGCAGTGGGTCGGCGGTGGCGAAACCAGGGCTGGCGTCGGTGAAGATTACGGACATCCAGATCACGTCGGCTGCCGGCAGCTACATTGCCGACGCCAGAGGCTATTTTAAGGACGAGGGCATCCAGGCGGAGTTCGTGCGGATGGGCGGCGGCGACCAGATCCCGGCCATCGTATCCGGCACGGCGGACGTGACTGGCACGGCTATTGCCGCGGCGCTGTACAACGCTTTCGCCCGCGACCTGCCGTTGAAGATGGTGGCCGACCATGGCGCCAATTTGAAGGACGCCTCGGCCGGCGGCTTCGTCGTCCGCAAGGACCTGGCCGACCAGTTCAAGGGACCGGCCTCGGTGAAGGGCTGGAAAGTGGCTGAGGGCGTGCCCGAGAGTACGCCGGACGTGGCCATGGACAAGTGGCTGCACACCGCCGGCATGAGCATTAAGGACATCAACATCGTCTATCTCGGCTTCCCCGAGACCTTGCAGGCGCTGACCAACAAAGCCATCGAAGCCACCTATTACCAGGAGCCGTTCACCACTATCGCCGTCAACCAGGGCGTGGCCGTGCGGGCGGTGCCGGCCTGGGAGATGTACCTCAACCAGCAGATCGCGGTAGTGGTGTTCGGTCCCAAGATGAACAACGACAAGGCCCTCAGCCAACGCTACATCCGGGCCTACCTGCGAGGCGTGCGTGATTATGTCAAGGGCCTGATCGGCAAGGACAAGGCCATGTTCGACCAGGTGGTGCCTATCCTGATCGAGCACACCACCGTCAAGGACCGCACGCTGTTCGAGAAAGCCATACCCTCCGGGCTGCGGCCGGACGGCATGCCCAACGTTCAGTCCATCAAGGACGACCTGGACTACTTCGTGAAGAGCGGCGTCGTGAAGCAGTCGTACGACATCAACAAGTACCTCGACCTGTCGTACGTCGAGCAGGCCAACAAGGACCTCGGGCCGTACAAGTGAGGGCCAGTCCCTCACGTATAAGTACGGGGTTCTCTCACCCTAGCCCTCTCCCGCCGCGACGGGAGAGGGGACAAGCTCGCGGTTGGCCTTTAGGGGCGCGAGGCGGGGGGCTATTTCCTGCGCAAAGAGGCGTATGGAGCGCTCACGCTTGGCGCGGGTGGCCCAATCCTTGCCGGCGAACAGCAACAGCGTGCCGAAGCCGCCCGACTTGTCGTAGAAGCTCTTGAGCTTGGTGTACACCGTGTCCGGATCGCCCACGTTGTAGACGCCAAGCTCGACCAGGTCGTCGAAGGTCAGGTCCTCGACTGGCCTGGGAAGTTGGAACGGCATCATCACCCATTTGAGCAGGCCGCGCGTCTTCTGGTAGCCCATCTCATAGTTGACCGCCGGGCGTAGGTCGTCCATCGCCTGCTGCACGGAATCGGCCACGTAGATGAAACAGGCGACCGAAAGCTTCTCCAGCGGCGACGGCTGGCCGGCGGCCAGGGCCGCTCCGGCGTACTTGTCAGCCTTACCGCGCAGCGCCGCGGGCGTGTCGAAGCCCGCCGACAGCATCGTGTAACCACGCCGGCCGGCCAAGGCGATAGTGTCGTCCGTAAGCGTGGCCACGCCGATGGGCAGCGGCTGCTGCAGCGGCTTAGGCAGCGCGGTCACGCCTTTGGCCTGCCAGTATTTGCCTTCCCAATCGAACTGCTGGGGCTCGGTCCAGCACTTCTGGATGAGGTCCAGCGCCTCGAGCATACGGGGGTAACGGTCCTCGAAGGTCAGCCCGCGCTCCTGGGAGAACAGCGGGTTGGGGAAGCCCGAGCCGAAGCCGAACATGTAGCGGCCGCCGGTCAGGTGGTCGGTTACCGCCGCCAGCTGGGCCGTATCCACCGGGTGGTAGAGGTGGATGATCTTGACCGCCGGGCCAAAGCGGATGCGCTTGGTCATGGCCGCGGCCTTGCACATCAGCAGCTCGGGGATGGGGATGGTGTCGATCTTGTCGATGTAGACCGGCTCGCCATGGTGCTCGCTGATCCATGCGTCGCGGAAGCCGAGCTCGTCGGCCAGGGCAATCTCGAACAGGTCCTCCTCGTAGGTTTGAGCGGCGGTAGTATGGGGGCGAAAACCATTCGAGAACAGGCCGAATTCCATCCGGCTGAGCATAGCCGGTTGCCTACAATGACAAACGCGACGCCATGAGGATCATTGACCTGCACGCCTATCCGGCCACTGAGCCCTGGATCGCGGCGCAAGGGCCGTACGTGGAGGCGCTGTCCAAGTACTGGCACCGCGAATGGAAGGCCAAGAGCGAGGACGAGGTCCTCTCCGAGTTTCGGGCCGCCGGCGTGCAGGTGGCGATGGTGGCGTTCGACATCGAGACCGCGGCCGGCACGCCGCCCTGCAGCAACGAATACGTGGCCAGCTTTCGGGCCAAGGCGCCGGAAACGATTATCCAAGCGTGGGCGTCAGTCGATCCTTACAAGGGCGAGGTGGCTATCCGGCAAGCCAAGGAGGCCGTCAAGGACCTGGGCATGTTCGGCTTCCATTTCCACCCCATCATGGGCCACTTCGCCATGAGCCAGCGCGAGTTCTATCCGCTGTGGGAGGTCATCGACCAGCTGGGCGCCGCGGTGATGGTAGACGTCGGCACGACGGGCATGGGCGCCGGGCTGCCCGGCGGGATGGGCGCCATCATCCGGCATGCCCATCCGAAGCACATCGACCAGCTGGCCGCCGACTTCCCGAACCTCAAGATCCTGATGGCGCACCCTGGCTGGCCGTGGGTCGAGGAAACGGTTGCCGTCGCCTTGCACAAGGGCAATGTCTACTGGGAGCTGTCGGGCTGGGCGCCGAAGTACTTCCCGGACTCCGTCAAACGCGACGCCCGCGGCCGGCTGCAGGACAAGGTGATGTTCGGCAGCGACTACCCCAGCATGCCCTACGAGCGCATCCTGCGGGAGTGGGATGAGCTGGGCTACAGCGATGAAATCAAAGAGAAAATCTTCCATGGCAACGCGGAACGCGTTCTGGGGCTGTGAAGGAGGCCATCCGATGGGAAGCGCTGGATGAAGTTCGGGCTGTTCTCCAACGGCTACCGCATGCGCCCCGTGGCGCGCGACTCGTATGTTGAGGACCTGCACGAGGTCGTCACCGCCGACAAGCTGGGCTTCGACGAGGCCTGGGTAAGCGAGCACGTGGTGCTGCGGCCGGACGGCTTGCCGGTGCCCGAGATGTTCTTCTGCAAGGCCGCCGGGCTCACCAGCCACATCCGCTTCGGCGCGGCGGTGCGGCTGCTGCCCATCTACCACCCGCTGGACGTGGCCTACCAGGCGGTCGTTTGCGATCACCTAACCGACGGCCGCTACAACTTCGGCTACGGCTCCGGCGCGCCGGCGTGGTGGATCCACGAGCCGCGCGGCGTGGACCTCGATCTGCGGCACGAGCGGATGATGGAGTCGCTGGACTTCGTCACCAAAGCCTGGACGACCGAGGAGCCCTTCGACTTCGACGGCCGCTTCTGGCAGAGCAAGCGCGTGGTGGTGCTGCCCAAGCCGCTGCAAAAGCCCTTCCCGCCGATGGCTGTGGCCACGCGGACTGCCGAGCTGCTTGATTTCGCCGGCCGCAACGGCCACATCTGGCTGGGCTCGCACTACTTCTCGCCGTCGTCCTTCCGGCAACTCACGGATACGTACAAGGCCGGTGCCAAAGCCGCCGGCCGGAAGGACGCGCTGGACCACATCCGAGCGGGGCTGGCGATCTACATCGCGGACTCGGTAACCGAAGCCAAGCGCGACATCTGGGAAGGCGCCAGCGCCGAGATGGAGGCCCTGGCCAAGATGGTCAAGGTGCCGCACTTCAGAGACTACGTGCCGCCACCACCGAAGCGCTACGAGGACATCAACCTCGAGTACCTGATCGACGCCGGCATGTTCTACCTGGGCGATCCGGACACCGTGTTCGAGCGCATCCGGGACTACTACCGCGAGTGCGGCGGCTTCGGCGGCCTGCTGGTGGTGGTGGGCAAGGAATGGAGCACGCGGGAGAAGCGCGACCGGTCCATGGAGCTGTTCATGCAGCACGTGGCGCCGCGGGTGAGGGCGCTGGCACAAAGCGAAGTCGCCGCGGCGGCGTAATCAACAGAAGGAGCGCGAACCCTTGGCTGACGTTTGGAAAACCTGGCGGGAATGGCCCGAGCTGATCCTGGAACGGCTCGAGGACGCGGGCGTGGCGCGCGTGGCGTTCAACCGGCCGGAGCGGCGCAATGCGCTCAACTCTGCTTTGGCGGAGGCCTACATGACCGCGCTGAACGAGGAGATCCGGCCCGACCTCGACATCAAGGTGGTGATCACCAAGGGCAACGGGCCGGTGTTCAGCTCAGGCTTGGACCTGTACTACCTGCGGGAGGCGTCTGGCACGCCGCCTGACTTCGACCGAGCCAGCGCCACGACCCGGCTGGGAGAAGCGATCCGCGAGTTCCCGCGGGTCATGATCGCCCAGGTCCATGGCTACGTGCTGGGCGGGGCGTTCGGCATCATGAACATGCACGATTTGGTGTTCGCGGCCGACAACACGCAGATCGGCATGCCGGAGGTGCTGCGCGGCAGCTTCGGCCAATTTGCAACGAGCTCGTTGTATCACGCCGGGATACCAACCAAGAAGGCGGCGCTTATTGCGCTGCTGGGCAAGAACCTGAGCGGCGCCGAGGCCGACCGCCTGGGGCTGGTGTCGCTGTCCTTCCCGGCCGGCGAGCTGGAGAGCCGGACCATGGAGGTTGCCCGTGAGCTTGCCTCACGCCACCTGGCGCCGCTGCAGCACTCCAAGATCGCGTCACAGATGGGCGCCAACTTGTCGCTCTCGGACGCCATCAAGCTGGACGCGCTGGTGGGCGCCCGGCAGCGGCTGTTCCTCGACCCGACTCAGCACGTCGAAGGCTATTTGCAGTCCCAAAAGGGCGGCGCCAACACCGACTACAAGCGGCCGGACGTCAGCTGATAGCCGGCTGATGTTTACCCAGCGATGGGCGACCTCGGAACGGAAGTACGGGGTAGCACAGCTCGACGGCGACGTGTACCGGCCGGACGGGTCCTGCGCGGACGGCGAGTCCTACGCGGACGGCGAACGGCAAGTTCCCGGTTATCCTCGGGGCACACCCGTACAACAAGGACCTGCGGTCCGGCCCCATGCCGCGGGTCGGCTTCACGCCCATGCCACGCGCGTGGACTTCCCCATCACTCGCGGCAACATCATCGGCACGTACATCTCCGGAGGTGACATTGAAAGCTCATTCGGTCTTTCGCACCAGCGTGAGGGTGGTTGGTAGCGCGGGCTTCCAGCCCGCGGACGGCCGGGACGGCCATCCCACCCTGGGATCCCTCGCGGCATTCGCGGCCGTACTCCTGCTGACCGCCTGCGGCGGCGGCGGTGTCGCTGCGCCTGCACCCGCCTCAGCATTGGCAAGCAGCTCCCCAGCAAGCGCGGCAGCGAAGCCCGCATCTTTCGCAAGTGCATCCGCCGCGGCCAGCGCCAAGCCGGCGGCATCGCCGGCCGCTTCAGGGCAGCTGCGCAAGGTCACCTGGGGCTACGCCACGTTGACCGGCACATTCATGCCGACGCTGGTCGGCAAGGAGGGCGGCGTGTTCGCGAAGCACGGCATCGACCTGGACGTGAACTACACACGTGACGGACAGACCGCGATGACGGCGCTGATCAGCGGCCAGATGCCGTTTGTGACCCTGGCCGACCCCAGCGTCACCACGTCCGCGCTGCGCGGCGCCGACGGCGAGTGGGTGGCGGTGAACGTGCCGGCGCCACACCTGGTGATGTACTCGCAGCCCAACATCAACTCCGTGGAAGACCTCAAAGGCAAGAAGATCGGCGTCACAACGCTGGGCGCACTGACCGCTTTGATGGCCCGGTACATCGTCGAGCAGCACGGGCTCGACCCGCAAAAGGACGTCACCCTGCTCGCGGTAGGGGGCGGGCCCGAGGCACTGGCTGCCATCGCCAGCGGCCAGATCGACGCCATTGTCACTGCTCCCGAAAACCCCGCGCCGGGCAAAAAGGTGCTCGTGGATATGACCAAGCTGGGCTATCCCTTCCCCCAAGCTGGTTTGGTCACCACCAAGAGCATGGTTAAGAAGGACCCGCCGCTCGTCCAGGACATGGTTCAGAGCTTTGCCGAGAGCACGCAGCTATTCAAGACCAACCGAGCGCTCAGCGAGCAGGTCCTGGCCAAGACCTTGAAGGACACGCTCAAGAACTCGGAGGTTGTGGCTAAGAATTACGAAGGCACCGCCTCGGCGCTATCGACCGATGTCACTCCCAAGGCGGCGGAAATCCAATCGGTCCTCGACCTGATTGCGCCCACCACCCCTCAGGCAAAGGATGCTAAGCCCCAGGACTTCTTCGACGATACCTTCGCCAAGAAGGTCGTGCTGCCGAGTGCCAGCGCAAGCTGAGGTCGCGTACCGTGTGGACGCGATAAGGGCGGAGATCATCCGCAACGCGCTGGTGGCCATCACCGACGAGGTGAAGACCAACCTGATGCGCACGGCCTACAACATGATCATCTACGAGGCGCTGGACTTCACCGTCGGCCTCGTTCGACGCCGACGGCAACACCATGTCCGTCGGGCTGGGCCTGCCGATGCCACTTGGCGGTAGAGGGCCAGGTTGAGGGTGGTCGTAGCTCAGGGCTCCCTCACCCCAACCCTCGCCCGCCGCGGCGGGCGAGGGAGTACAAGAGACGGACGAGGGAGTACGGGAGATTGGTTGAGGTGACTGATAATCTCGAAGCGCGGCTTACGGCGCACTTGTCGAACACGCGGTTCGAGGACCTGCCTGCCAACGTGGTGGACGCCACCAAGAAGTGCATCCTCGACATCCTGGGGGTGATGTGCGGCGGCAGCGCGGCGGACGGCATCCAGCCGCTGATCGAGATGCTCCAAGGCTGGAGCCTCAAACCAGACGCGACGGTGGTTCACGGCACCCGCCTGGCGTCGATTCACGCCACGTGGGTCAATGGCGCCATGGCTCGCGAGTTCGACGACTCGCACGACCCCACGGGCGACCATATCAGCGTGCCCATCATGCCCTCGGCGCTGGGCGCCATCGAACTGCTGGGCGAGGTACCTGGACGGGAGCTGATCGTGGCCTATGCGCTGGGCGCCGATCTCAACGCCCGGTTGCGGATGGCCTCGCAGCAGCGCTCCGGCGAGAATAGCTTCGCCGCCAACACCTACGCGCCATTCTCGGCTGGCACCGTCGCCGCCAAGCTGTTCGGCTTGACGGGCATGGCGATGTACAACACCCTAGCCTGGGCCTACACGCAATGTGCCGGCGGGCTGCAGCTGCAGCAGAGCGGCCAGTCGGCGCTGCACATCCACCATGGCCTGGCGGCTTCGACCGGGCTGCAAGCGGCGCTGCTGGCGAAGCAAGGCTTCCCCGGACCGGACGAGTGCCTCACCGGCCGCTTCGGCTTTTTCGCCGCATACTGCGGCGGCAGCCTCGACGAAGCGCAGGTCACGGACGAGCTGGGGCAGCGCTTCGAGGTGGCCAACATCTCCTCCAAGCAATTCCCTGGCGGACGCGTGACTCACGGGCCGGTGGAGGCGGCGGTGCTGCTGCACCAGCAGGACGGCGTCCGTGCCGAAGACATCGAACAGGTGACGGTGTTGTACGGGCCGCGCGGCTTCCGCATGACCTGCGAGCCGGAGAGCCAGCGGCGTATTCCCACAACGCCGCAGCACGCCAAGTTCAGCCTGTACTACGTGGTCGCCTCAGCCTTGGCACGGGGCCACGTAGGCATCGAGGACTTCACGCCAGAGGCCGTGGCCGATCCGCTGGTGCGGGGCGTGGCCGGCAAGATCAACGTCGACATCGATCCGGCGCAGCGGGGCATGCCGCCCGGGATCGTGACGGTCACGCTCAAGGACGGGCGGCAGGTCAGGCGTGAGGTTCACGCCTTCAAAGGCACGCCGGAGCGGCCCTGCACCTGGGAGGAATACGCCGCGAAGTTCCGGCGCTGTCTGTCGTTCGCCGCCAAGCCAATCGCCCCCGACAACGTCGAGGCGGCGATCGACTTTG
Organism: Chloroflexota bacterium; assembly: GCA_036844545.1. Classification (GTDB taxonomy): domain Bacteria; phylum Chloroflexota; class JAJPGV01; order JAJPGV01; family JAJPGV01; genus DATGVV01. The sequence goes on along the minus strand of DAIUFO010000004.1, from coordinate 6,359 downwards.
TGGCCAACCTGGAGTCCGCCGGTGACGTGCGCCGGCTGGTCGAACTGCTGACCTAGCAGCGTACTTGCTGGCCGCCTTGGTGTCCTTGTCGTCTTCTTACAAGCGGGCGGCGAGACTCGGCAGCAAACGGAGCGTGTTGTCGTGCTCTATGGCCCGCTTGGCGGGCGCGTCAAAACCGTCGTAATCGTCCCAATGGTGGATCTCGCTCCGGAGCCGATCGCCGTGCAGGAACGGCATGTCGGTGCCCCAGACCACGTGGCTGACGCCGGCCAGCTCCTGAATGCAACGCAAGGCGCCGTGCATCGTCGCGCTGGTAGTGTCGTAGTACAAGGAGCGCATGGTCTCCACGCAGTCGTTCACCTGCGCCTTGGGGTTGTTGTCCATGCCCGTGATGCGCGTCAAGAGATAGGGCGCCGCGCCGGCGCCGTGCGAGAAGATCATCTTCACGCTCGGAAAGCGCTGCAGCGTGCCGTTGTACAGCAGGTTCACGACGGCGCGGGTGGTGTCGAACACGTATTCCACGATGGCATCGGGCGCGTGCAGGTTGGTGTGCTCCGGCGCCTCACAGTGCGCCGGGTGTACGAAGATGACGGCCTGGCGGCGGTTCAGCTCGGCAAACACGTCGTCGAATACCGGATCGCCCAGGTAGCGGCCACCCTGGTTGGAGAAGAGGCCAATGCCGTCCAGCTTAAGTACGTCCAGCGCATAGGCAACCTCTTCGAGGGCGCCGTCGACGTCCGGCAATGGCAAGGCCGCGAAGGACCCGAAGCGCGACGGATGGTCGCGGATCAAGGTTGCCTGGAATTCGTTGCAGGCGCGGACCACCGAGCGGATGTGGCCTGGATTGGCGTCCAGGATGCGTGGCGTGATGGAAGTCACCGCGGCGGCCACCCCAAATTCCTCGAGGCGTCCAAGCTGCTCCTCGGTGCTCGGCACGTTAACCGGCATAGGGGTAGTGCTCTGGAATTGGGGCGGGACGACGTGGTGGTGGACATCGATGCGGTCGTTCATGCGCTCACCTACGCCGGGAAGTGCCACATGCCCCAACGCTACGTGCTGGGACTGGGCAATGCAAGCTCACGGAGCGCAGTTTCGGTTCTGCGAATATGAACCCACACGTCACGCCGTTGCATCAACCCAATCCGACCAGTCTTCTGCAGGACCCCAGTCTGTTATTTCCGCCAGAGATTGTTCTCCGTCGGCTAACAACGAATCGCATCCCGCGGCAACTCGGAGCTAGCCCTTGTCCAGCCCCCGGTCGGCGGCGTTTTGGACGAGCGAGGGGTCGAAGATGCTGGTCACGTCGAAGCCTCGGAGCTTCTCGTTGGTGGCGCCCAGCCCTTCTTGTCCAGGTCGACGTTCTGCGGTGGGCTGATGGTGGCGGCTTCGATGGCGCCGCCGACCATGGCGGCTGTGCTGGTGGCGCCGGCCATGAACTTCATGTCCACGGCCAAGCCGTTGCGCGCGAAGATGCCTTCGTCATGGGCGATCCACCAGGGGATGTAGACGCCGGCGGCGGGCTTGGCGGCGGCGCTGGGGGCGGAAGAGGCGCTGCTACCAGCTGCGCTGGCGGCGGGCGACGCTGCGCTAGGTACGGGAGTGGCCGGCGTGGCGGTTCCACCACAGGCAGCTAACAGGGCGGTGAGCAGGATAATGGCGCTGGCACGAGGTTCCCTCACCCTAGCCCTCTCCCGCTGCGGCGGGCGAGGGGATGTTAGAGGCTCCCGCACCCTAGCCCTCCCGCTGCGGTCGGAGAGGAACAGCTCTCATCAAATCCCATACAGCTGGGCGGCGTTGTGGCCTAGGATCTTGTCGATGACGTGGCTGGGGAGACCTTCGTGGGCGCGCATGGTGTCGACCATGTGGGGCTCTTCGGAGGGGTCGTTGTGGCCGTAGTCGGAGCCGATGATGAGGTTGTCCTCGCCCACGTGCTCGACCAGGTAGGGCAGGTCCTCATCGGCTTCGCAGGCGATCCAGATGCGGTTGTCCTGGAACAGCTTGGGGCCGTAGCGCTCGGTCTTGTCCTTCAAGCGGCGCAGCAGGGTATGGAACAGGAACGGCACCCACGAGCTGCCCGCCTCGATGAAGCCGAACTTGAGCTTGGGGAACTTGCCGGGGATGTCGTTCACCAGGATATCGTTGAAGGCGATCAGCGGCAGGATGCGCAAGTGCGGAAAGCTGGTGTTGGTCTCGGTGCGGAAGATGGCCGTCCAAGCTGGACAGCCGGCGCCGGTGTGGATGCAGATCGGCAGGCCGAGCCCGGCGGCTTCCTCGTAGACGGGGTAGAAGTAGCGCTCATCGAGCGTCTTGTCCTTCTCAACGCCGCGGAAGAACAGGCCCACGGCGCCGTGCTCTTTGGCCCAGCGCATCTCGCTGACCGAGTCCGGGATGGAGCGCAGCGGCAGGATGGCCGTCCAGCGGATGCGCCCCCGCGACTTCGCGCAGGCGTCGGCTAGGAAGCGGTTATACGCCTTGCACAACGCGATCTCCAGCTCGACGTCATCGGTCAAATAGACCAGGAACAGTGTCGGATAGACGACCTGCGTCTGGACCTTGAGTTGGTCCATGTCGCTCAGGCGCTTCGGGATGTTGGTCAGCTCGCGCGAGCCAATCTCGATGTCGGTGCGGCTGGACTGGCCAGCCGCCTGTGAGGGCGTGATCAACCGGAAGCTGCCCTTGCCCATGGGTTTGGGGAAGATGTTGCCGTCGATCAGCCACATCGCGTTGAAATCGCGATACCACGTGTCGGTCGGCGTGGACACCACCACCGGGCGGCGGTCGTACATGTCTTTGTCCATGAACTCCCACATGGCCGTGGACTCGGAGATGTGGGTATCGGCGTCGATAACTGTTGCCATAGGGCTCCTCGGTTGAAAATTTATGCCTGGCGGGGCAGGTTCCCGCCGCCCAGGCGCATGTAGATCAGGACCAGCGGCAGCAGGATGGCCATCATGACCAGCGACACCGCCGAGGCCTGTGAGATATTACCCGCGTTGAACAGGCTCCAAACCACCACCGGCAGGGTGATGTTCTTGGGGGAAAACAGCATCGTGGCAACGGTCAGCTCGCGGAAGCTGAGCAGCGCCAGGAACAGCCAGGCATACAGCAGCGCCGGCCGCAGTAACGGCACCAGGACCCTCCGGATGGTCTCGAAGGTCGATGCTCCGGAAGCCTGCGCCGCCTCTTCCAGCTCGGTGTGCACCTGCATCAGCGCAGCATTGGTCATGCGCGAGCCGAAGGCCAGGTGCTGGATGACGTATACGAACAGGATTAAGGCGAGGGTGCCGTAGAGGTCCACCGGGCCGCGCACCACGAACAGCGCGGTCAGGAGCGCGGCGAAGGCAAAGATGAGGCCGGGAACGGCGTGGGGCAGGAAGGCGATGTAATCGAACGACAGCCGCAGGCGATTGCGCCAGCGCAGGATCACCCACGAGAAGACGACGCTGAACACCAGCGCGAAGGTTGGCGCCAGCAGTGCCAGGATGAAGGTATCGATGGCGCCGCGTGAGACGAGTGGCCAGGGCAAGTTCCGGACGTTCTTGAGTGACAGCGCCTGCAGAGCGGCCAAGGATGGCGGTTGGAAGTAGGGCAGCAGCGCCGCCCAGATCAGGCACAGCAGCGGGACGATCAGGGCCAGGCACATCCAGGCGATCACGAACCCCCACGCCAACGGCTTCCAGCCGCGCAGCTCCACGACTTTCGGCCGGTAGTTCTTGCCGGTGATGACCTGGTACTTGCGAGCCTGCTGGAGGGTACGGCCGTACCACCACGTGACGGCGATGCCGAGGGCGATCATGAGCGAGCTGAAAGCCGCCGGCACGCCGTACTCCGGCAGGCCCTGCTGCGGGTTGGTCTTGGTGAATACGTAGGTGCTGAAGGTGAGGATGCGGTTCGACAGGCCGATGATGAGCGGCACGTCGAAAGCCGAGAAGGTGATGGGGATGACGTACAGCCCGGCGGCCAGGATGGCCGGGAACGCCAGCGGCAGGGTTACGTGGCGCATGCGCCGGAAGAAGCCGGCGCCACTCATCTCGGCCGATTCCTCCAACGACGCGTCCATGGCCCGCAGGCTGGCCGAGGTCATGATGAATACCAGCGAAGCAAGCCCCAGCCCCTGGACCCAGCCCATGCCCGGAATGCTCAGGATACTGAGCACCGGCGCGCCCAGCAGCTGGTTGACCATGCCGATCCGGGGATGCAGCGGGAACAGCCAGCCCATGGCGGTAAAGAAGGTCGGCACCAGCAGGCTGAGCGTGACGACCGAGTACACCAGCGACTTCGCTCGCAGGTCCGTGCGCTCCACCAGCCACGCAAGCGGTATCCCGAAGAACAGCGCCACAGCCAGCGTTACGGCGGCGAAGCCAAGGGTATTCAGCAGCGCGGTGTAGGCCAGCGAGTCGGTGTACAGCTCTTCATAGTGGCGGACCGTAAAGGCGGCGTTGACGGCGCTTTCGCGGAAGCCGACGACGAGGGTGACCGCAAGGAGGAACAGCACGACCACCGCCGGGACGAGGGCGATGAGCACCATCGGGTTGGGCAGCGGCAGCCGCAGCGACGAGCCAATGCTCTTGGGCGCTGGCTCCGATCGTTGCAGTCGCAGCGCGTCAGCCATCCCGTGAATTCAACATTACTTAGGAGGGTCGGGTCAAGCTCGGCCAAGGGGCAGATAAGGACAAAACGACTACTCAATACGACGAGGCAACCAAGAGCTGGAGCGAGCTCTTCAAAGCGGACTTCCGATAAACAGTCGCTCCTGAAACGCCAATCCGTGGGACAAAAGCCGGGGCGGTTCAACTCCTCGCTTCGTGCTCGTTTCTCGCTACACTTGCCCTATGGTCACCGCGTTTGCAGAGGAGGCAGCCCGGATCCGCGAGACCGCTCGTCTGAGCGACCGCGATATCGCGCGCGCGACGGGGGCTGGTGTGAGCACAGTTGGCGCCTGGCTTCGCGGCGCCCGCTCCCCGCGTGGGGAGCACGCGGAGCGGCTTGCCGAGCTCTCGGCGATCGTGGAGCGGCTCGCACGGGTGATGGAGCCCGGCTACATCCCCGTCTGGCTGCACAAGCCGCTTCCCGCGCTCGATGACGAGAAGCCGATCGACCTGCTCGCCTGTGGCGAGTGGCGGCGGCTGGCGCGGCTGGTCTCCGAACTCGAATCGCCGACCTTCTCGTAGCGCGTGCCGCTCGACGTCGATCCGACGCCCGTGCACGGCGTTTGGTTTCGACATGTCCCCGCCAGCGGTGAGCCGCTCTTCCGCCCGAAGCATCCCGCGGACGGCAGGTGGCAGCGTGGCGAAGTCGTCGAGGGCTTCTATCTGGCTGACAGCGAGCAGACCGCATGGGCCGAGTGGTACCGGGCGCTCGCCGTACTCGAGCTGCCACCGCCGCGGCAGCTGCCACGCGACCTCTGGCAGTTTGAGATCGATGTCAACCGTGTTGCCAACCTCTCCTCGTCGGAGCGGCTCGAGCGTGTGGGCGTCCAGTGTCCGCTTCCTGATCGCAGCCAGTGGCCTGCCTTCCAGACGGTCGGCGAGACGTTGTTCGCCGAGGGCTGGTCCGGTGTCCTCTACCCAGCGGCGGCTCGGCCCACAGCGCTCGCCCTCTGCCTCTTCTGCGCCAGCGACCGCCTGCGCGGGGTGCGTCCACTGCCGCCGCCGGCACGCCATGATGAGCCGCCAGCGCCGCCGCGCGGCCTGCGCGCCTAATCGGCAGCGTCCAAGCGGTCGCGCCCGCCAGGCCGGCGATCACGCCAACGGGCCTGGCCCTGGCGGCGCCCCGGACGCCGTTGTCCCAGGTGATGACGGCGACCTGTTTGTCGAGCTGGATCAGGGGCAATACAGCAGCGCCCAGATCAAGGGCAAGCTGGCCATGGCCAAGGGCGGCATCCGGCAACTCTTGTTCGTCGTCCCTGGCCCGAATCGTGCCGCCGAAGTCGCGCGCATCGCCGCGCGGACGCTCGGCCCCGACGCGCTGCAGCGCGTGGCCATCGCGACGGTGGGGAATGCCGCCGACACGGCGGCATGGTCCAGTGTGGCGGAACTCCTCGATCGCGCTGGCTGACTGCCAGAGACGCGGCCCGCGAAACGCTGCGCTGTCGCGGGAGACCCGAGCGCCCATGGGCGCTCGGGTTCATTTGGTTCGGGACCCGCGCGAGAATAGCCGCTCGGCTCCACGGCCGGCATCGTCACCGGGGCCGCCGCTTGTCCCGCCCGCACAGCGGCCGCTCCCGCGATCCGCAATGACAGCGCGGCCGCCATTGCCGGCCTGCCCGGCACGTTCCCAGCTCGCCTACGTCGCCGTATCATCGGCGGCGTAGTATCGGCAGCATAGTATCGGCAGCGTAGTATCGGCAGCCTGTCTGG